>NZ_BJCE01000002.1:0-76821 GCF_005402885.1 Sphaerospermopsis reniformis | reverse complement strand
CTATTCAATTGCTGATAGGTGAGTTGTTCGTTTTCAAACACTACTGCTATTGCATTCGGTGTTTTCTCTACCTGCTCTTCAAATAACTGATGGATACATTTATCAACAGGATATTCAACTTGAGTATTATTCCATTCTGTTAATAGTTGGTGTTTTTCTGACTCAGTTAGTAGTGGTAACTCTCCTATTCTTTGCTCTGGGTTCTTCACTATCCCTGCCAACAAAGTCTGAAAATGATTAATCATTCTCCCAATAGTATCAGGAGCAAAAATATCGGTGTTATATTCCCAATATCCAATTAATCCCTGTTGTGTCTGCCACATCGAGAGACCTAAATCAAACTTTGCACTACCTCTATCTATAATTTCTGGAGTCAGACTAATACCAGGTAACTCTAAAGTATCCAGGGAGAAGTTTTCCAGCACAAACATCACCTGAAACAGTGGATTATAGCCCAGAGAACGTTCCGGTTTTAATGCCTCTACTACTTGCTCAAATGGTATATGCTGGTGTGCATAAGCATCCCCAACCACAGAACGAACTTTTTCTAGTAACTGGGAGAAACTAGGATTACCTTGTAACTGGGTACGCAAAACCAAAGTATTGACAAAAAAGCCAATTAATGTCTCAATTTCTCGGCGATCTCGGTTAGCAAAAGGTGAACCAATACAAATATCATCCTGACCACTGTAACGATGCAGTACCACAGCAAAAGCTGTTAACAAGGTCATAAACAAAGTTACACCTGACTTTTGACTGAGGGTGATAAGTTGAGAGGTTAAATCTGCATCAATATGAAATTCTACACTAGCGCCGGCGAAAGTTTGCTCTGGGGGACGTGGATAGTCTGTTGGTAACTCCAACAAAGGAGGTGCGTCTGCTAACTGTTGTTTCCAGTATTCCAGTTGCTTGTCTTGAACTTCTTTAGTTAACCATTCCCGTTGCCAAAGAGCAAAATCAGCGTATTGTATTGTTAACTCTGTTAAAGGACTTGGTTTTCCCTGAATAAACGCTGAATAAAGTGCTTCTAATTCTTTGAAAAATATCCCCATTGACCAACCATCTATGATGATGTGGTGCATGGTGATCAGCAACAAATGGGATTCTGGTTCTTGCTGTAGTAAAGTAACTCTTATTAAGGTATCAGTCCCTAAATCAAAAGACTTGCTAACCTCTTGATTGATAATTTGTTGTACAGCAGTTTCTGTGAAATCTTGTACATCTATCACAGGAATATTGAGAGTTAAATTAGGTTTAATTACCTGAAAAGGGATACCTTCTACTGTAGGAAAGTTAGTTCTTAAAGCTTCATGACGGCGGATAATTTCGTTGATACTTTTTTCTAAAGCAGTCCAAGAAAGCTTACCAACAATTCTGAGTTGGAAACTTTCATTATAAGATGTGCTTTCTCCATCCAACTGAGACAGAAACCACATTCTTTGTTGGGCAAAAGATAAAGGTAAATCTTGATCTCTGGTAACGGGAACTAAAGACAAAGAAGTTATTTGTGTAGCTGTTTGCGCTTCTTGTAAAAAAGCAATAATTTCTGTTTTCCGTTCTTTAATTTGCTGTTTTATTTCTGCCGTCATTGCTCCTTTAGGAGCGCGAAAACGTAATTGACCATCCTCAAGCCAAACTTTGATATTTAAATTATTCAGTAATGATAAAAATTCAAATATAGCCATTTTATAAATAATCCTCTTCGTATTCTTGTGCTGATGTTTCAGTCAAATTATTTTGACTTTGAGTTACTGTTTTAATTACTGTAATTGTTTGAGATAACCCAGCAATAGTAGGTGTTTGCAAAAAACTTAAATTGGTTGGTAAAATTTATACTTACTAAGCAAATAGATAATCTCAGGTTTAGCAGTCAACTGCAAGAGCATTTTAAACATTTAAGCAGACAGTTAAGACTTTTAAGTAGAAAATCCCATTTGAATCATAAAATAATTTTAACTTTTCAGAAATAAATAATTAATTATTTTAATTGATTAATCTTAATTAGGACTTACGCCAGGAACAACTAAATATGAGGTATGGGTTTCGGGCGTTTTAACGTGATTTTTTGATTATTTTTGATTGAGCCATAGCGAATCGCTGCTGCAAGCAGTTCGCTATTGATCAGAAGTTAATCGCCAAAAGCCTGAAACAACGGATTTTCGTTCATGCACATTGCACATCATGGTGAATTTGTACAGTGCGTAAGTCCTATTAATTTATTTTCTCTACAGGGATTTACACCCACAATTTAGTCTATTTACACTCTCATTCAAAATGTTATATTATCAATTAGAATTAGAATAAGCTGTTGTGCATTTAATTTGTATAAGTGGAACAGGCATCTTGCCTGTTAAACAAGAGTTCAGAATATTAGGATTATACAATTTAGCTGTGTAACAGCTTAATTGCCGGAATAGCCAAATTTAATCATGTTTTAATATTTAGTTAAGACGTAGTTTGTTTAGTTAGTTATGCCAGAGATTCAAGATAGTAGCGTCAAAACGTGGGATTTGTATAATACTGTAAATTTATGTAAATAAATAGCCAGATCAGCCCTATCAGTATTTTAATAAAAAAATCATAGCAAGTTATATTCTCTGTACTCCTCATGTACTATTACTAATTCGAGAGAAAAAATCTGCTCAAATGTTAACTATTTACCATTTTTAACCTAAATAATTGGAGAGAAAAATTCCGTGGAAAACAAAGTAATTGAACAATGGGTTTTAACCTTTGATGGACAAGATGATTACATAGATTTTGGCAAAAATGATCCTGATCCAGTTTTGTCTGAGGGGATTTCAGGTTTTACAGTTTCAGGATGGATTAATCCCCATTCTCTTACCAAAGAAGCTACTACTTATGGAACAAGAAATGTATTTTTTGCCCGTTCTTCAGACAGATACAGTGATAATTTTGAAGTTGGTGTTAGTCCTACAGGAAATTTAGATATTTACATTGATGAAAAATTTAGCAAATTCATCAAAACTCTGGGTCATGGAGAATTAACCATTGGAGAATGGCACTTTTTCGCTATTGTTTTCAATCAAGGTGATATTACAGTATATCTTGATCATAATCAATACATAGAATATTTTACAGGTTCTACTTTAAATAAAGCCACAAGTCCGATCACTATGGGGGGAACTTTACACAATGATATATATTTTTCAGGACAATTAGCTCATATTAGTGTCTGGAATTGTGCGTGTAATCAGGAACAAATTAAAAACCTTTGTTCTGGGCTAATAGTTGGGGATGAAGAAGGATTAGTTGCTTATTGGAGATTAGATGAAGGGGAAGGAACAATTGTCAAAAATCAAACTGCAAATATCTATCAGGGGAATTTGTTTGGCAATCCTAGTTGGGATTTAACACAAATTACATTTCTGGGAGAATCACCTGCGGAGGAAGAAACCAAAACTAACCAACCAGAAGCAACTTTTAATATCCAAACAGCACCTACATTATCTCAAGAACAATTAGCAGAAGATATCAATCAAACAGACCAGAAAAAATATAAAATACTTACCATTGATGGTGGTGGTATTCGTGGCATGATTCCTGCACTTTTATTAGCAGAAATTGAAAAACGCACACAAAAACCTATATTTAGTTTGTTTGATTTAATTGCTGGTACTTCCACTGGGGGAATTTTAGCACTGGGATTAACTAAACCCCGATTAAATACAGCAACTGCTGATAAATTAACCCAGGCTGAATACACTGCTGCGGACTTATCAGAACTATTTATTGAGTATGGAGTGGAAATATTTTATGAGCCATTATTTGAAAAAATACTTGGACCTTTAGAAGATATATTTTTACAGCCCAAATATGCTTCTACCAGCAGAGTAGAAATGCTCAAACAATATTTTGGTGATAGTCTGATAGAAAATAATTTAAAAGAAGTCTTTGTCACCAGTTATGATATTGAGCAACGCATCCCCATATTGTTTACTAACAAACGGGAAAAACAACAGATAGAATCTCAAAGATCTCGCAATTTATGTGCAGGATTTTCGCTTTTAGATGCAGCATTAGCCACCAGTGCTACTCCTACTTATTTTCCTCCCCATCGCATTACCACTGATCACAATAATAATGGTTTTTATACTTTAGTAGATGGGGGAGTTTTTGCGAATAATCCAGCCCAGTTAGCTATTGCCGAAGCAAAAATGAGTAGTAAACAAGAAGCAAATAGGGTTGTGGATACAAAAGATATCTTAATGGTTTCCTTGGGTACAGGTTCACTGACAAGTGTTTATCCTTATAATGAAGTCAAAAATTGGGGACTTTTGCAATGGGGAAGACCACTTTTAAATATTATGTTTGATGGTAGTAGTGAAGTTGTGGCTGGAGAATTAGAGCGTTTGTTTGCATCTAATAATCCAGAAACTACAAGTTCTTATTATCGGTTTCAAACATTTTTAGATACAGAACTAGAAGAAATAGATAAGACAACTTTACGCAATATTCGTGAGCTAAAAATAGCCGCCCAGCAGATGATTAATCAAAATAGTCAAAAAATAGATGAATTGTGTAGTTTGTTGTTAGAGGATGTCTGAGAAGTATCAGGTTTTATCCAGATTCCCCCAAAAAATTAATCAAAGTTCCCCTTTTTAAGGGGAATAAAGGAGGATTTACAAGTGTTTTATGCAACACAAAAAAGTTTTCAGACATCCTCTGAGAGTAAACTAACTGCTTATGCAATGGGGACTAACAAACAATAGATAGTTGCTTGGTAAAATAAGCCCGATAAAGTTGGCAACGGGGTAATACGCGATCGCCATCAAAGGTAATTAATCCTAAACTTTCCAATTTATAAGCATGGATAGGATCAATAACCAGACTTTCTTTAGCGGTAACAACTTCAGTATATGTCCTAATTAAACCAGGATTAGCTAACAGTTTTACCCAATGGTTCTGCAAGTGATAGCGATAAATTCCACCATTGGCGATCGCCTCTTTGATCAAATCTGGTAAACTCATAGCCCCAGAGTGAATATAATACAAAGTAAGTTGTGTCAGTGCTGGATGACCACCAATAAGAGATATCAATTGTGCCGACTCCTTACCAGCAGTCCACCTTAGTCCATATCGTCTAGCTAATTCTTCTACGTGTTCCTGAGTAAATTCATGTAAACGGACAGGTAGTCCAATATTAAACGGAGAGTGATTAATATCTAAACAAAAATACTGTTCTGTTGAATAAGCAACTACTAACCTCAAATTTTTCCATAAATTATTTTGTCGTGATTCTTCGTACCAACAACGCAACAAAGCAAAAAATTCCTGAGCAACTTGAGGATATTCAATAAATTGTTCAGCTTCACTTAATACTAAAACTAGAGGATTATTAATTTGCTTGAGAATATAATGTTGGAAGTAAAGACTACAGATTAACTTATAACCCAAATCTTCATCCCAATGCTCATTAAGATTGGGAGCTATACCCAGTTTGATAGCAATTTGGCTACAAAAAGAACGTAAAAACTTATTTAAATCAGTGAAACAATCAGCATCTATCTGGGAAAAACTTAAATTTACAGTGCGATATCCTTGTACATCTGCAAAAGCCAAAATACGTAGTATCAAAGAAGTTTTACCCATCTGTCCAGGAGCGAGAATTCTAATCACACAACCTGGTTGAGTCACCTCTCGATATATTAATTCTTCTATCGGTGGACGCTCAATATATAGGGGAGAATCTAACGGTATTGGTCCATCAGGATATGACCATAAGGACGGAATTTCTGTTCGTAAACAGATACTCTCTGATAAACAATCTAATATTTTTGTTTCATTATCTTCCTTGAGGAAGATGTAATCTTCCTCATTAAGTTCTAAATTAAAAGTGTTAAAGCATAATTTTAAAGTTTTTTGGTCCACACCTTTATTAGCTGACCATAAGCGGCTAAGAGTTTTAGCAGAAAGCTTGGTTTGGTATGATAAATCCTCTAAAGAGAGGCGTTGTCCTTGGTTTTCTGTAATTTCCCAAGATGATATAGCATCTTGTAAGCGTTGTAGTCCTTGAGGAGATAAAAGGACACCGCGTCTCCTTTTTGCTTTATTTTCTGTTAAAACCATAATCCAAAAAATTGACTAAGTTGGTTAAAGTTAAATTTTATAAGTTTAAAGTTTTTAACAATTTATAGTAGGACTTACGCAAGATAAGACTAAAAACCGGATTTTTCCGTAGGGGTAATGCATGAATTACCCCTACGTTCATTCTGTTTTGCGTAAGTCCTGTATAATAAAAAATTACTCCATAGATATTTGTAATATGAAATTACCATATTTCGGAAATGCTTTGGAAATTATTCCCCTGGAAACAGGGAATAGGTAATAGTTGGATCTATCTGTCATCCGCAAATTTTCTGATTTCTCAGCCTCTACCCCAAGTAAATATGTCTTAGCGCAAATCATAATCGTCTTACACATCTTAGCGCATTTACTAAAATTAAAGCACATGGCAAAATGTCAGTTATGTAAGTCCTGTCTCAATCAAATCCTAATATTTCTATTTGATGATGAAAAGCGAGAAAATTATGAAAAATGCAAAACTCTCTATTCAGTAAATTCCACATCAATCATAACTGAACTATGGTAAAATACACTAATAGTCACTAGCTTTAATCTCCGTATACCTTAACTTATGTCTAATAGTCTTGATCTAGCAACCATTATCTTACCTGAAGATATCAAATTAAAACTAGAAGCTTTAGATGATGTAAAATTATTAACATCAGATTCAGAGAATTACATAGAGTTTGATGATGTACAGATAGATTTAGATAAAATTTTTGACATTCATAGTCAAGTCAAATACATAAATGTGATCTTCGAGAGAATTATTACAGAAGTATTTGGTGGACATGAAATTATTATAATTAACCCAAAATGTAAAATATATAAAAATGCTCAAAACATAGAAATTTACGTACAGGGATTACTCAATAATCAAAATATAGAATTAGTTTTTAGTAAAAATCCTATTTTAAAATATCAATTAAATGATGGATTTAGTTTTAGTAACCTAACAAATACAGTTCCGATCATCAGTAATTTAAACTTAGACAAAGCAGAGTTGATTATATCTAATGATGATCATAATTACCTTCATCAAGAACTAGGTAATATTAACTTAAGCAAAGGATTGAATTTTATTGGAGATATTGATTTACAAACCATTCCCAAAAATCTGAGTAAATTTATATACGAGTATTTAGAAATTAGTAATTTAGCAGGATTAATTAACATCAATTCCACAGGAAAAATATCTTTAACAGGTCATATTGCAGGACAAAGAAACTTATTTTCTCAACCACCATTGCAAGCAGATTTTAATAACTTACTACTCGAATTAAATATTGATCCTGATTTACAACCAAGATTTGGATTAACGGGAAATTTAACTCTTCAAGGTTATGATCCCAGTCAAGAAGATGAACCTAAACTATTTCTTGCAGGAAATCTGTCCCTCGAACCTGAATCTTTAACAGCATATTTTTGTCAGCAAGGTGAAAAAACCTGGCATAATCCCTATGGATTGAATGGAACAGAACTACGTAATCTCAGATTCCAAGGAGGAGGAACATATTTACCACCTTACTTTGATAACTTTGGTTTCATTGGTGATTTAAGATGGGAAGAAATAGACATAGAAGTAGCATTTCTGATAGATACTAATGATCCTCAAAGATTAGCATTAGTTTTAACTGTTAATCAACCCGTTAGTTTAATAGATTTGTGGCAAGGTCCAGTTACCTCTTTTATTGAAAAACAAGCAGGTTTTTCCACAGAATTAGTTAACAAAGCATTGTCCTTATTAGAAACCTTAGATAATTTGCAGATTGAATCAGTTGATGCAGATGCAGACGGAAAACGCAACCCATTGATTAAATATGTTCCCTTCCCTACAATCATTGCCGGTCAACCCATATCAGAAGGATTAGAAATTAACGGTAAAATCAACGCTTGGGGTCATGAAGCGATTTTACTTCTGGAAGGTAACATAAGTTTAAATAAAATTAGTGGTTCATTAAAAGTTTTTGAAATAGATTTAGGATTTGCCAAAATCACAGGAGCAGATGATAATAGTTTAGATTTAGCCTTAAAAGTTACACCCACAGAACAATATCTTCAGGGAGATGGTTATGTAGAATTACTTGGTAACCAAATTGCCAATGTAGAATTTAAAATTACTGCTACAAATGCGATCTTTAAAAACTTTGATTTAAATTTAGCCAATCTCATAAGTCTTGATGTTGATGATTTAATTATAGATATCAAAACTGGCTGCGGTAGTGGTTTTGGAAAAATTTCCCTCTTAGGTAATACCCTAGCAGGTATTAAGTTTGATATTAATCAAAACAGTATTAACATCAACAATCTGGAAATCAATTTACTTGGGTTTTTAAGTCTCAATATTCCCCTGTTAACAGTAAATTTAAATCAACAAATTGCCACAGGTGAAGCAGATATTACCGCCTTTAATCAAGCGTTAGGTAAGGGCAAATTATTATTTAACGTTCAAGATATTTTCATCAAAGATGTATTTTTGAATCTAGTGAATATTTTGCAATTGAATGTTCCTAAATTGAAAGTTGACTTAACCAAGAGAAAAGTTTCTGGTTTAGGGAATCTAACTATTTTAGGTAAAAAATTTACTGCATTAGGTATCATCCTGAATGAAAGAGGATTAAAAGCAAAAAATGATTTTGATTTTGGCATTTTAGCCTTCAATGGTGCTACAATTACCCTTGGTAAAGACAATCAAGGAAATATTAATAATTCAGCTAGTATTGTAGGTAATCTCAATTTTTTGGGTTCTAATATTGCCAACATTAACGCCAAAGTAAATAGTGAAAAATTAACTGCATCTGGTAGCTTTAATTTTGGGGATATTCTCATCCTCAAAGGAGTTAATAATCAGAAAAAAGCCACATTAATACTTAAAAAATCTCAGAATGGTCGTTATAATTCAGTGAGTATCATGGGCAGATTTTATTTGTTAAACCAAGAACTAACATCAGTGAAAATCAGTCAAAACAATGGTAAGATCAAGATTTTTGGAGTGTCTGTTAATGTCAAGAATTAATTAAAGGGGTTTGGAGCGTTCATAACCCTGCTATCACGCAAGCTCTCAAAAATCAAATGGGAGTTCCATATAAAATTATTTTATCATAATAGTATTAATTTTTGTAATTGATTATAAATAATCTTAACTGTCTTAACTGTCCTTGCATTCTCAGGAAAAGTCTGGGAAAAAAGAGGAGTGAATTAGTGTGAACCATTGTACACATATTTTTCTCAAATTTTATCAAACATGATGTTTCCAGTATTGTTATTGAGTAGGAGTTAAGCGTTGAAAATTTCAGCAGTGATCAATCCTCATCAACTAAAAAATCAGGGAAAATGAGGTCATTAAGCAATCAGTCTTATCGCATTGTTGCTATTCCTGGTGAAGGAATTGGTCTAGAGGTTGTAGAAGCTTCCTTAAAAGTTTTGCAGCAAGTAGCTAACCTAGAAAAATTTACCGTACAGGTAGATTATGGTTGGCTGGGTAAAACCGCCTTAGAAAAATTTGGTAGTTACTTTCCCCAAACTACGATAGAACTATGTAATGGATCTGATGGCATTGTCTTTGGTGCAGTTACCCAAGGTGGACTGCTAGAATTGCGAAAACATTATGACTTTTTTTGCAATCTACGTCCCATTACGATTGTTGATAGTTTGGTGCATAAATCTAGCTTACGTCCAGAGAAAATTAAAGGACTGGATATACTCGTCATTCGAGAATTAGTCAGTGGAATTTATTTTGGCTCTGCTGCACGTGGTTCAGATGAAAAAGGAGCTTATGGCTACCATACCATGCTCTATTACGATCATGAAATACGACGCATTGCTCGTCAAGCCTTGCAAAAAGCCCAACAACGCCGAGGAAAACTAACAGTAGCTCATAAAGAAAATGCCTTACCTAATTTGCCTTGGACTCGTTTAGTGCAAGAAGAAGCAACCGCATTTCCTGATGTTGTGGTCGAACCAATGTTAGTGGATAATTTAGCCATGCAAATGGTGATGAATCCCCAAAGATTTGATGTAATTTTAGCCAGTAATTTGTTTGGAGATATTCTTAGCGATATTGGCGGAGCATTAGTTGGTTCTCTAGGTTTATTAGGATCAGCCAGTCTCAATGCCGATGGATTTGGACTATACGAAGCAATTCACGGTACTGCACCAGATATAGCAGGTAAAGGAATTGCTAATCCTTTGGGAACTATTGGAGCTTGTGTTTTAATGCTAGAGCAGTGGGGGCAAAAAAAAGCTGCCCAGAAAATTGTAGCTGCACAAGATCGAGTTTTAGCTCAAGGATATCGGACGGCGGATTTATCTCCTCAAGGAGAAGAAATATTAGTCAATACCGAACAATTAATACAGCTTTTACTAGAAGAAATTTATAATTTACACAAGCTAGAACAAAATTGAGGAGTTGAGGTGCTGCATGAGTCCTATAAATAAAGAAGTAAATAACAAAGTTTTATATTTAGGGGATGATATTAATACAGATGATATTATTCCTGCCAATCGAGCCACAACTTATGATCCTGATATTTTAAAACAATATGCTTTAGAACATTTGATAGGAGTAGGAGAGTTATTAAAATATAATGTAATTGTCGCTGGAGAAAATTTTGGCTGTGGTTCTAGTCGAGAAATTGCCCCTGTTGCTTTGAAAGCTGCGGGAATTGAAAAAATTCAGGCAAAATCATTTGCAGAAATTTTTTATCGCAATAGTATCAATATTGGTTTAAATTTAGAAATTTTAGAGGAAACACAGGAAAATCCTGTAGTTGATGCGATCGCCCAAGTAGGTGGACTCATACCATTTAATCATCAACGTCGTCAGGGCAAAATTACCATTCCTCAAAGCGTAACTCCCCAAAGACCCATGACTTTAGTAGAAAAACTCCTTGCTAAAGCCTCTGGTAATGCTTACGTCCGTCCTGGAGAAGTGGTTTTTGCTCAAGTTGACTTAGCTTTATCCCATGATGCGGTAGCAGGACCTGTAGCCACAACATTTTATAAACACTACGGACAAGAAGCAAAATTGTGGGATGCTCAACGGGTAGTATTAGTAGCAGATCATTTTATCCAAGTTAATGACATTCGCAATGATCAAAAAGCCAATGTCATGTATCAGGAAATGGTAGACTTTGCCAAAGAGCAAGGATGTCATTTATTTGATATAGTTTCCCCCGGTGAAGCTGCTGGTATCTGTCACGTTTTACTACCAGAAAAAGGATTTGTCCGCCCAGGAATGATCATTGCTGGTACAGATTCCCATACTTGTACTTACGGAGCATTAGGAGCTTTTTCTACCGGTGTGGGGACTACAGACATGGCAAATATCTATGCTATGGGGGATATGTGGATTCGTGTTCCTCCCACATTGGTATTTGATTTATCTGGAACTCTACCCCCCCATATCAGTGCTAAGGATATTATCTTGTTTATCCTGGGACAAATCGGCTGTGCTGGTGGTACAAGCAAGGTCATGGAATTTAGAGGGTCAATACTCGAACAAATGCCTTATGATGAACGCTTGACCCTTGCTAATATGGCCATTGAGTGTGGAGCAATCTGTGGCTTAATTGTTCCCGATGACACAACCCGCGACTATGTTAGAAGTCGCTCTGATCAAGAATTTGAAGAATTTGTTGGCGATGCCGATGCTGAATATGAAAAAGTGTATAAATTTGACCTCAGTAACCTAGAGCCGCAAGTAGCCCGTCCTCCCAAACCAGATCAAGTAGTACCTATTAGCCAGATAGAAGAAACCCCCATTACCAAAGCCTTTATTGGCTCTTGTACAGGAGGTAAATTATACGACTTAGCCCAAGCAGCCGAAGTTTTACAGAATCACCGAGTCGCGGATGGTGTAAACTTGTTTATTGTTCCTGCTTCCGTAGAAATTCGGGAAAAAGCAGAAGCATTAGGATATATGGACATTTTTACCCAAGCAGGTGCAAAGATTCTCAAATCAGGTTGTGGTGCTTGTATCAATTCGGGACTTGGAGTTTTAAACAAAGAAGAAACGGGGGTTTATGCAACCAATCGTAATTTTAAAGGACGCAGTGGCGATCCTACAGGCAAAAATTATTTAGCCTCACCCAGAACTGTGGCCATTTCCGCAGTCAAAGGCAAAATTAGTCATGTCCTTGATTAATTCTTGATTGAAAAAAAATCTGATGAAAACAGGACTTACGCAAAAGGGAACGAAAGTAGGGGTAATATCCTTCGGTAAGCAAGGTACATGAATTACCCCTAGGCAAGAATAAGGTTTTCAGTCACATCTTGCGTAAGTCCTAGAAAAATCAAATTTCTGAATCCAGATTTAATAAATTAAGGGGGTAAATTTTATCTAACTTAAAATTAGAACAAGTATCAAATCTGTTTGTGTGTCTACAATAACTCCAATTTCATAAAACTCAGAAAATTGAAAACAACAATATCAAAATGTTAGGTGATTACAGTGGATGAAATTGTGAAAAAACTTGCCGGTTTAGGTCTTCCGGGTATCATTATTTTAATTTTAGCAGTCGCATCAGCAGGCAGTAATGCTGCGATCGCAGGATTACTGACATCTGTAGGGGGACCTTTTGGTATAGTTGGCGGAATAGGGTTACTGGGTTTGGTAAAAGTTATAGGTGATCTGATTGCAGATTATGGAATTGAAGCTATTATCAAAGCCGTTTATTCAGAACGTAGCAAAACCGAAACTTTGCGATCGCTACTCTACGAAATTCAAAATTTACCAATTTGCCAGGAGCTAAAACTAAAATTGCAATATCATCTAAAATCAGAAAGTAAAAAATATTTACCATCTCTAAGAACTGTAAATACATCATCTGTAAAAATAGAAAACAATCATTCTTTTAATTAAAATAAAGGATTATATCATTAGATACCAAAATCATATTTTAGCTTTCAATTCATCAGCGAATTGTTGGCTGTGATCAAATTACTGATTTTTAGTGTTTACTGACCAATTATTGAATTGACGATTTGTATAGATTGAGGTTGAATAGGAAAGAGAATGTTAAAAACTATCTGGATTTACTCTCAAGAGACACTCTAGATAATTCAATCTCATGCCACCAAGCAAATTTTAACTAACAATTAACCAACAATTAACCAACAAGATTAAGGACTGTAGGTGATAAAAATGATGGACGAAATCGTAAGAAAACTAGCTGGTCTAGGTCTTCCTGGCATAATTCTTGTAGTTATGGCAATATCATACTCAGGTAGTAATGCTGCTATTGTAGCGGCGCTCACAGCAGTAGGGGGACCCTTTGGCATCCTGGGAGGTATAGGTTTACTGGGGTTAGTAGGAGCAGTAGGAGACCTGATAGGAGATTTTGGTTTTGAAGCTATTCTCAAAGCAGTTTATTCAGAAAGGACTAAAAACGAATCTATCAGGGCGCTCGTCAAAGAAATCAATGATTTACCCATTTCCGACGAGCTAAAAACCAAATTAACAACTCACGTAGAATCAGAAGCTAATACAGCGACAGAAGCAGAAGTAGTTGAAGAACCAAGAACCGTAGAAATTGTAGATGAGGATGAAGAAGTAGCAGTAGAAGCATAATTTAATCCTGAAATTTGGTGACATTCTTAAATAAATGCCACTAAATAAAGGTGTGTTTTAAATTTCTACCTTGGTAAAAAAATCGCACCAAAATTAGAGATAATATAAAAATGGCCTCTGAGTTAGATTACACCTTATTAATACCTCAAAGGCCATTTCTCTAAAAATCAAATCTAAGGGAGCATACCAAATGTGCAAGTTTATTTTATTTGATTGAACCGTAAAGAACGCAAAGTACACAAAGGTAAGAGGGTTTCAGAGAGTTGTTGGTGTAGCGGCGTTTATTTTTCCAAAGTTGGGATGCTCGCAAATCTAACAATAAAAAAAGTCATGTTTTTGAGAAAATTTCAACATGATAGCCAATCATTAAGATAATAAAAATCATCAAAACAACAAATAATCATTTGTTATTCCCTGAATAAAACTATCAATTTATATACAAAGGTCATGGAAGAAATGGTGATTAACTCTAATAGTTCTCTTGAGAATTTGCCCGGTTTAACTGAGCAAGAAAAACAGCAAATATTGGTGGAATGGAATAATACTAGAGTAGATTATCCTCAACACTTGTGCATCCATGAATTATTTGTAGCACAAGTAGAAAAAACCCCAGATAATATCGCTGTTGTTTTTGATGGGCAAAAACTTACATATCAAGAGTTGAATCACCAAGCCAATAAAGTAGCTCATTATTTACAATCTTTAGGTGTAGGAACAGAAGTTTTAGTAGGGATTTCTGTGGAACGTTCCCTAGAAATGATCATTGGCTTACTGGGTATTCTCAAAGCAGGTGCAGTATATCTACCACTAGATCCCACCTATCCCAAAGAACGGATATCCTTCATGCTCTCAGATTCCCAAGTGCAAGTGCTGTTAACACAGCAAAAATTTGTGGAAAGCTTTGCGGAAAGTGGAGTAAAAACAGTTTGTTTAGATCAAGATTGGGAATTAATCGATCGCCAAAATTCGGAAAATCCTACCAGCAATGTCACAGCAGAAAATCTCGCTTATGTGATTTATACATCTGGTTCTACAGGCACACCAAAAGGAGTTGCTGTACCCCATAGGGCTGTAAATCGCTTAGTATGTAATACCAATTATGTACAGTTTACAACCACTGACCGCACTGCCCAAGCTTCCAATACTTCATTTGATGCAGCCACCTTTGAAATTTGGGGAACTCTATTACATGGAGCTACCTTAGTCGGTGTACCGCAAAACGTTCTCCTTTCACCCTTGGATTTTGCTGATTACATCAGTGAACAAAAAATTAACATCTTATTTTTAACCACTGCCTTATTTAATCAATTAGCTAACATTGTTCCCCAGGCATTTAAAGACCTGCGATACTTATTATTTGGGGGTGAAGCTGTAGATCCGAAAACAGTTAGAGCAGTTTTGAAAAATGGCGCACCCCAGAATTTATTGCACGTTTATGGACCGACTGAAAGTACAACATACTCCTGTTTTTATCCAGTAGAAGATGTACCAGAAGGCGCAACAACATTACCCATTGGTCGCCCCATATCTAATACACAAATATATATACTAAACGAGCAACTACAACCTGTTCCCGTAGGTACTCCAGGGGAAATCTATATTGGTGGTGATGGTTTAGCGCGAGGCTACTTGAACCGTCCAGAATTAACTGAAGAAAGATTTATTTCTCATCCGTTTCATAATCCAAAATCTAAAATCCAAAATCCAAAATTGTATAAAACTGGGGATTTGGCGCGTTATTTACCAGACGGTAATATTGAATTTGTGGGGCGAGTTGATAATCAAGTTAAGATTCGCGGTTTTCGGATTGAACTAGGAGAAGTTGAAGCAGCTTTAAGTCAACACCCAGATATAAAACAAGCAGTAGTAATTGTTCGGGAAGATGTTCCTGGTGATAAACGGTTAGTTGCTTATGTTGTATCCGATCAAAAATCCCCAGTCACCGCCACAACCTTAAAAAGCTTCCTCGAAGACAAGCTACCCGCTTACATGATTCCAGGCGCTTGGATGGTGCTGCACTCCTTACCCTTGACCCCCAATGGTAAAGTTGATCGTCGTATTCTCCCAGCCCCTGCTCGTACACGCCCCGATTTAGAAGCAGCTTTTGTTGCACCCCGTAACTCTGTTGAAGAACAGTTAGCGACTCTCTGGACTCAGTTATTAGGACTGGATGTAGTGGGAGTCAATGATAACTTTTTCTGTTTGGGTGGTCATTCCCTGATTGTGACGCAAATGATTTCTCGGGCGCGGGAAATTTTCTCAGTCAATATATCTTTTGCCCAAGTATTTGCCAACCCCACCATAGCTGCTGTAGCCGAACTCATTGCCCAAGGTGGTGAAGAAATTCAATGGGAACGCCCCACCATTCAACACATTGCCCATGAAGGACTTGTACCAGTTTCCTTTTCCCAAGAGCGGATTTACTTTGTCCATAAATTAGCACCAGAAAACAGTGCCTACCAATTCCAGGCCACAATGGACATTAGAGGCAAACTGGATTTTGAAGCTCTAAAACGTTCTCTAGATGAGATTGTCAGACGGCATGAAATCTTCCGTACAACTTATCAAGAGGTGAATGGTAGGCTGTATCAAGTAATTCACCCACATCCAGGAGCCGCTTTTAGAGTCGTTGATCTGCGGCACATTCCTGAACCTGAACGACAAATAGAAGCACAAAAGTTAGTAGAGGCAGAACTGCTCACACACTTAGACCTAACCCAACTACCTATAGTGCAATGGGCAGTATTTCAGTTGAGCGACCAGGATTATATATTGACCCATGTGGAGCATCACATGGCCCATGATGGCTGGTCATTTAACGTCTTTTTAAGTGAGTTGGTAGCACTGTATGAAGCTTTCTGGGCGGGTAAACCTTCCCCATTACCGGAATTAAGTTATCAGTTTGCTGACTTTGCCACCTGGCAGCGTGAATGGGCGAAAACTCCAGAAGCTCAAGCGCAGTTAGTGTATTGGCAACAACAGTTAGCAGGGATGCCTCCGTTGTTGGAATTACCTTACGATCGCCCACGTCCCAAAGAGCAAACCTATAATGGCGAACACGCGCGGAAGGAATTGCCCGTTGATTTGTGCGAATCCCTGAGAGCTTTCAGTCATCAGCAAGGTGCAACCTTATTTATGACGATGTTGGAGGCTTTCATCATCCAGTTGCACCGCTACATTGGCCAAGATGATATTTTTATCGGTTCTGCGGTTGCCAATCGTCGGATGCACCAGATCGAGAAGATCATGGGTATGGTTGTCAATAACTTGGTTTTACGTACCGACGTTTCCGGAAATCCCACAGTGCGGGAATTACTTGATCGGGTGCGCCAAATGACAATGGAAGCTTACGCTAACGAAGATGTCCCCTTTGATAAAGTGGTAGAAGCGGTCAAACCAGTTCGCAACTTGAGCCATAATCCGCTGTTTCAGGTGATGTTTAGTTTCCATAACTCTGCCAAGCCTTATTTGAAATTCCCAGGCTTTGACTTCATCCTGCATGAACCTGCTAGTAACAAATCTGCCAAGTTTGATCTTGATTTCTTAGTTATCCCCCGGTTTGAACAAAGTGTACAGTACGGTGCAAAAACGGGAGCAAAAGGGATTACTCTGGATTTGGAATATAACAGCGACTTGTTTGATGCTGAAAGCATGGCAGCGATGCTAGAGCAATATGAACAGGTGTTAATTGAGATGGTAGCGAACCCAGATCAACAAATTGGCCAAATACCTCTAATTACCGCATCACAACAAAAACGATTAGGGGAATGGAATCAAACAAACCGGGAAACTACACAGAGTCAGTGTATCCATAAGTTATTTGAACTGCAAGTAGAATTAACACCGGATGCCGTAGCTGTAGAACAGGATGGTAAAAAATTAACTTACCGAGAATTGAGCGATCGCGCTAACAAAATCGCCCACTATCTGCAAAGTTTAGGAGTTAAACCAGAAACCTTGGTAGGTATTTGTGTTGATCGTTCCTTAGAAATGATTGCGGGGTTATTGGGTATTCTTAAAGCTGGTGGTGCTTACGTTCCCATTGATCCTGCTTATCCCCAAGAACGCATAGCGGAGATTATCACAGATACCCAACTCGGTATTTTACTTACACAAAATAGATATTTCGGTGAGGGAAGTCGAACTGTCCAGGAAAAACTGGCAGGTTATAGCGGACAAACCATTTGTTTAGATACAGATTGGGCGAAAATCGCTACCCAAAGTACAGCTAACCCAGTTAGTGATGTTCAGCTAAATAACCTGGCTTATATTATTTATACCTCTGGTTCTACGGGTAAACCCAAAGGTGTAATGATAGAACATCGTTCAATATTGAACTTTGTCACCACTGCCATTGATGAGTATGGTATCAATGCTCAAGACAAGGTTCTACAATTTGCTTCTGTTTGCTTCGATACATCCATAGAAGAAATCTTCCCCTGTCTTGCTGTTGGTGCAACCTTAGTGTTACGCACTGAAGAAATGCTCAACTCCAGCGATGATTTTTGGCGGTGTTGTCAAAAATGGCAGTTAACAGTTTTGGACTTACCCACAGCATACTGGCATCAATTAGTAACAGAACTGCAACCCCAAAACTCACCCATTCCTGGAAGTTTGAGAACTGTAATTATTGGTGGTGAAGAAGTACAACTAGAAAAAGTGCAACATTGGCATAATTGCACAGCGCACACTTCGACTTCGCTCAGTGACCATCTTTCCCCAGCACCCCAATTATTTAACAGCTACGGACCCACAGAAGCAACGGTAGTAACTACCTTAGAACGCCTCACCCCGGAAAATCGGTTCGACTTCGCTCACCGCACGACTTCTGTGAGCATTGGTAAACCCATTAGTAATGCCCAAGTTTACGTTTTAGATCAATATCAGCAACCTGTACCTATAGGAGTTCCCGGAGAATTACACATTGGGGGAGCAGGACTAGCTAGGGGATATTGGCAACGTCCTGAACTCACAGCAGAGAAATTTATTGAGAAGGCAGGAAGCAGGGGGCAGGAGGCAGAAGGGAATAACAGATTATATAAAACTGGGGATTTAGTCAGATTTAGAAGAGATGGCAATTTAGAATACCTGGGACGAGTTGATAATCAGGTAAAAATTCGCGGTTTCCGCATTGAGTTGGGAGAAATTGAGACAGTATTAAGACAACATCCCCAAGTATCCCAAGCGGTTGTTATTGCCCATCAAGAAATTACTGGACAAAAGCGATTGGTGGCTTATTTCGTACCCCAAGCACCACAACCAACAATTGACGAACTGCGCCAGTTTCTTAAACAGAAATTACCGAATTACATGATCCCGGCGGCGTTCATGGTGTTAGATAGCATACCCATGACCTCTAACCAAAAGGTAGATTATCGGGCTTTACCAACACCGGATTTTTCTCGCAGTGATGAACATAAATTTGCAGCACCACGCACATTAATAGAAGAGAAATTAGTGGCGATTTGGTCAGAAGTGCTGAGAATAGAAAACGTTGGCATTCACGATAATTATTTTGAATTGGGTGGAGATTCAATTCTCAGTATTCAGCTAGTTTCTAAAGCGAATCAGGCGGGTATTCAAATTGCCGCTAAACAGTTATTTAGGTATCAAACCATTGCGGAGTTAGCGACTGTAGCGGGTATGACTCGCCAAATCAACGCCGAACAAGGTTTAGTAACTGGTAAAGTTGGGTTAACACCGATTCAAAAATGGTTTTTTGAGCAGAAATTACCAGAAATCAATTACTTTAACCAGTCAGCCTTGTTAGAAGTTCCTGCTGATTTGCAACCTGAATTATTGCAGGAAGTGGTACAAAAACTTTTGGTACATCATGATGCTTTGCGAACTGCTTACAGCAGCGCTTCGCTATCGCAATTTGTCCAGGAAAGCGAAAACTGGCAGCAAATCCACACCGATGTCAAAGAAACAGTACCATTAAGTATCTTTGATTTATCGCACCTGTCAGCAGCAGAACAGGAAACAGCGATGAAAGCTAAGGATGCAGAACTGCAAGCTAGTTTGGATTTAGCGAAGGGAGAAATTGCCAAAGTTGCATTATTTCAATTAGGCAAGGATCGCCCCAGTTGTTTACTTTTCGTCATTCATCACTTAGCTGTTGATGGTGTGTCTTGGAGGATTTTATTGGAAGATTTAGCCACAGCTTACCAACAAATGAGCCGGGGTCAGATGATAAAATTACCAGAGAAAACAACATCTTGGAAATATTGGAGCGATCGCTTAACAGAATACGCTCAAAACCAAGCTGTCAAAGAGTTAGATTACTGGGTAAATCAATCTAATATTTCCACCAAACCTTTACCAATAGACTATGCTGCATCTGAAGAAAATAATACTCTAGCCTCAACTGCATCTGTGTCATTGGCCTTAAATGAAGAACAAACCCGCGCCCTATTACAAGATGTACCTGCTGCTTACAATACCCAAATTAATGATGTTTTATTAACAGCTTTAGTACAGAGTTTTGCCAATTGGACAGGAGAAAATTCTTTACTAATTGATTTAGAAGGACATGGAAGGGAAGACTTATTTGAAGATGTAGACCTTTCTAGAACTGTAGGTTGGTTTACCACATTATTTCCTGTGGGTTTAGAAATCACAGAAAATCAACCAAGGGAAGCATTAAAATCAGTCAAAGAACAACTGAGAAGCATTCCCAACCGGGGGATAGGTTATGGTGTATTGCGATATTTAAACACAGACACCAGCATCCGCAAAAAATTAGCTTCCCTCCCATCAGCGCAAGTTAGTTTTAACTACCTTGGACAATTTGATCAAGTTCTGAAAGCATCATCAGTGTTAGGTGAAGCTAAAGAATTTAAATCAGAACAAAGTGGATTAAATCGTCGTAGTCACCTATTAGGAATTAGCGGTTTTATTCGGGCTGGAAAACTAGAAATGACTTGGGCGTATAGTGATAAAATTCACAAGCGGGAGACTATTGAAAGGTTAGCTTCAGGATTCATGGAAGCATTAACAAACCTCATACATCACTGTCAATCAAAAGACGAGCAAAGCTATACCCCATCTGATTTCTCTGCTGCTAAACTCAATCAAAAACAGCTAGATAAATTCCTAGCCAAACTCAACAAGAAGAAATAAATAGGTAATGGGTAATGGGTAATGGGTAATTGGTTAATTCTTTCCAAGTCCCCAGTCCCCAGCGATGCACTGAGCTTGTCGAAGTGTCCCCAGTCCCCAGTCCCCAATCACCAACTCAGAGGAAATGTATGCAAAGTATCGAAGACCTTTATGAACTTTCACCCATGCAACAAGGGATGTTGTTTCATACCCTTTATGCACCAGAATCAGAAGTTTATTTTGAGCAGTTACTTTGTATACTTTCTGGGGAATTGAATTTTGCTGCATTCCAAAAAGCTTGGGAACAGGTTGTAGCCAGACATTCAATATTACGCAGTTCTTTCTTTTGGGAAGAAATAGAAAAACCCTTGCAAATGGTGAGTAAGCAAGTGGATCTTCCCTGGGAAAAATTAGATTGGCGACATTTAACAACTGATGAACAACAAGAGAAGTTAGAGGAGTTTCTCAAGAGCGATCGCCATAAGGGATTTGACCTCAATCAAGCTCCTTTAATGCGGTTTACCATCATTCAATTAACTGAGAACACCTATCAATTTATTTGGAGTCATCACCATATATTATTTGATGGTTGGTCAATGCAAATTATCATCAAAGAAGTTTTAGCTTTTTATGAAGCAAATCAACGGGGTGAATATTTAAGATTGTCACCAGTTCGACCTTATAAAGAATATATTGAATGGTTACAACAACAGGATCTTGAAAAAGCTAAACAATTTTGGCAACAAACATTAACAGGTTTTGAAACACCTACCTTAATAGGGAACAGGGAACTCTTAACAGGGAACAGAAGCAAAGGAATATATCAAGAAAAACGTTTTCAATTATCTCAAACGGTAACTGAAAAATTGCAAAATGCAGCACGACAACATCATTTAACATTAAATAATTTAGTACAGGGAGCATGGGGTTTATTAATTTCCTGCTATAGTTCGACTTCGCTCACTATAAACAGTGGCGAAAAAGATGTAGTTTTTGGAGCAACTGTATCCGGTCGTCAACCTGTAATAGACAACATAGAATCAATGGTGGGATTATTAATTAACACCATTCCCACCCGTGTAAAAATTGATCATCAAAAACAAATATTATCTTGGCTGCAAGAATTACAAACTCAAGCAATAGAACAAGAACAATATAGTTATTTTTCCCTAGCAGAAATTCAAAAAGTAAGTGATATTCTCCCAAGGATGCCATTATTTGAAAGTCTGTTAGTCTTTGAAAATTATCCCGTAGATTCCAGTAAACAAGACAAGGAAGAAACCTTAGATATTAGTCATCTGAGTTGTTTTGAAAGAACAAACTACCCATTAACAATAGTCATTAACCCTGGTTCACATTTAGGAGGTAGATTTGTTTATGATACTAGATCCTTTGATGAAACAACATTAGTCCGCATGATTGGACATTTCCAAACATTGCTAACAAGGTTTGCAGAAAACTTACAACAAAATATTTCACAAATATCTTTACTCAGTGCAGCAGAAGAACAAGAATTAATAATTTTAGAAAATCATCTAGAGAATCATCAAAATCAAGAAAATATTAATTATCAATGTGTTCATGTTTTATTTGAAGAACAGGTTGAAAAAACACCTGATAATATTGCAGTTGTTTATAAACAAGAAAATTTAACTTATCGAGAATTAAATAACCGTGCTAATCAATTAGCCCATCATTTAAAATCATTAGGAGTTAAACCAGAAACTAGGGTAGGAATTTGTGTTGAACGTTCCCCAGAAATGGTAATCGGAATACTCGCCATTCTCAAAGCTGGAGGTGCTTATGTACCATTAGATCCAGCTTATCCTATAGAAAGATTAGCTTTAATGCTGGAAGATGTACAAACACCCATCTTACTAACACAAACTCATCTACAAAATAGACTCCCACGAAATCAGCAAACAGTGGTGAATCTTGATACAGATAGGGAAATTATCGCCCAATATTCAGCAGATAATTTACCCTGTGAAGTTACTCCAGACAATTTAGCTTATATCATTTATACATCAGGTTCAACAGGAACACCAAAAGGAACAGAAGTTCCCCATCGTAGCTTTATCGGTTTTATGTTTGGTGTTGATTATATTCACCTTGATGAAAACCAGATTTGGCTACAACATTCATCTGTTTCTTGGGATGGACTCACCCTAGAAATGTGGCCACCATTGCTTTATGGTGGACGTTGTGTACTTTATCCAGAAAAAATTCCTACAGCAGAAAAATTAACCCAAATTATTCAAGAACAAAAAGTTAACACTCTTTGGTTAACTTCCGCTTTATTCAATATGATGATTGATACAATGCCACAAGGTTTATTAGGCATTAAACAACTGCTTATTGGTGGAGAATCTTTGTCTATAAATCATGTGCGTCTTGCTTTAGAACTATTACCAGAAACTAAAATCATCAACGGTTATGGTCCTTCAGAATGTACAGTATTTACCTGTTGTTATCCCATTCCTGAAAAACTAACTGAAAATTTCAAATCTATTCCCATTGGTAAACCCATTGGAGACAGAACAGTTTATATATTAGATACTCATTTACATAGAGTTCCTATTGGTGTTCCTGGTGAACTATATGTAGGTGGTGCGAGTGTTGCTAGAGGTTACTTAAATCAACCAAAATTAACCAGAGAAAGATTTATTTCTAATCCTTTTATTGCAGGAGATACCCTTTACAAAACAGGGGATTTAGTCCGGCGTTTACCTGATGGGAATATAGAATTTATTGGACGAATTGATACACAGGTAAAACTGCGTGGTTTTAGAATTGAATTAGCAGAAATTGAAGCAGTTTTAAATCAACATCCTGACATTCAACAAGTTGTAGTAATGGCGCGGGAAGATGAACCAGGTAAGAAATTATTAGTAGCTTATTTGGTAGCACAGGATAATGTACCAACTCCCAGCAGTTTGAGAAACTTTCTCAAATCAAAACTGCCAGATTACATGATTCCTGCTGCTTTCGTAATTTTAGAGAATTTACCCTTAACTCCTAATGGTAAAATCAATCGTCGTGCTTTGCCAGTTCCTGATACTTCTCAAAGAAATCTAGAAGTTGATTTTGTTCCACCTAGCACTGATACAGAACAAGAATTAGCAGATATTTGGCAGGAAGTTCTGAAATTAAAACAAGTGGGAATTAACGATAACTTCTTTGAATTAGGAGGACATTCCTTACTAGCTACTCAAGCAATTTCTCGTTTAAGAGAAGTCTTTTCTCTTGACTTTCCTTTGCGTTACTTATTTGAAAATCCCACTATTGCCGAACTTGCCCAAAAAGTCATAGAACAACAAATTGAGCAAGCAGAAAATGATGAACTGGCAAGGATTTTAGCAGAAGTAGATCAATTATCAGAAGAGGAGGTGACACAACAACTACTTATAGATTAATAGAAAAATAACCTTCTAAATATTCATCTTTTGTCTACTCTCTCCGTGTCCTTTGCTTCTCTGTGGTGCGATAAAAAATAAATTTCAACAAAAATATTATGAGCGACTTACTAAAACAACTTGAAAAATTATCACCAGAAAAACGAGCATTAGTTCTACAAAAACTAAAAAAGCAACAACAAACCCCACTCCTCAAACCAGTATCACGGGAAAACCCCCTTCCCCTCTCCTTTGCTCAACAAAGACTGTGGTTTATTGACCAACTAGAAGGAGAAAATGGTGTTTATAACGTGCCATTTTTCTGGCAAATTAGCGGTATTTTAAATATTAATGCTTTGGAAAAAGCCATTCTAGAAATTGTCCAACGTCATGAAATTTTACGCACTAGCTTCTCTGTTGTTAATGAATCACCCATACAGGTAATTCACAGCCAACCTACGTTAAAAATAGAAGTCCTAGACTGGGGACAAGTACCAGAAAAAGACCAATTCAGCAAAGCGCAACATTTAGCAACAGCAGAATTACAACAGCCATTTGATTTATCGAAAGCTCCTTTATTACGAGTAAAATTACTGCAACTAGCTGATCAATCTCATTTGCTTTTATTGGTCATTCATCACATAGTTTGTGATGGTTGGTCAATGGATATTTTCCGTAAAGAATTGTTCAGTCTTTACACCGCTTTTTGTAATGGAGAATCTTCCTCTCTACCTGCATTATCTTTACAATATGCTGATTTTGCTCACTGGCAAAGGTCATATTTACAAGGAGAAACTTTAAATAAACAACTCAATTACTGGCAACAACAATTAGCAGAGGTTCCCCCATTATTAGAATTACCTACCGATTATCCACGTCCATCAGTCCAAAGTTTTCGCGGACGTAGTGAATTTATCCAAATTAATTTAGATTTAACACAAAAATTAAAGCGGTTAAGTCAGGAGTCAGGAACTACTTTGTTTATGACTTTACTGGCAGTATTTGCGCTGTTATTGTCTCGTTATAGTAATCAAAATGATATTGTAGTTGGTTCTGCGATCGCCAATCGTAACCGCAGAGAAATAGAACCCTTAATTGGCTTTTTTGTCAATACTTTAGCTTTGCGTACCAACTTACAAGGAAATCCTACTTTTATAGAATTACTGCAACGGGTAAAACAAGTAACTTTAGATGCTTATGATCATCAAGATTTACCATTTGAAAAATTAGTTGATGAATTAGGATTAGAGCGATCGCTTGCTCATCATCCCCTATTTCAAGTCGCTTTTGGTTTACAAAGTGGAACTCCCGAAACACTTTTAATTCCTGGTTTAACTCTCACCCGCTTTGAGTGGGAAAACACCACAACATTCTTTGATTTATCCTTAATTTTCCGGGAAACTCCCCAAGGTTTAACTGGAGAATGGGAATATGCAACGGATTTGTTTGCAGAGACAACTATTCAAAGGATGGTGCGCCATTTTGAGGTTCTGGTACAGCAAATTATTGATAATCCCCATCAATCAATTAATACTCTATCTTTGCTGACTCCAGATGAAATTCAGCAACTAAAAACATGGAATCATACACAAACAGAATATCCTCAAGATAAAACTCTTGTTGACTTATTTGAACAGCAAGTTATTAAGAATCCTAATAATTTAGCTGTAGTTTTGGCATCTGAAAGTCTAACTTATCAACAGTTAAATGCAAAAGCGAATCAACTAGCTAATTACTTAATTGAAAATTACCCAATACAACCAGATACCTTAATCGGTATTTCTGTAGAACGTTCTTTGGAAATGATTGTTGGTATTTTAGGGATTCTGAAAGCTGGTGGTGCTTATGTACCCATTGATCCCAACTATCCCCAAGAACGAATTGAGTTGATGTTAGCAGATTCTGGAATATCGGTTTTATTAACTCAAAGTTGTTTAGTAGATAAATTACCTTTAGATAGTTTAGAAAATACTGTTAAAGTTGTTTATTTAGATGAAGAAAGAGACAAATACCCATTGTCAATTGTCAATTGTCCATTGTCAACTGTCAATTACAATAATTTAGCTTATGTAATTTATACCTCTGGTTCTACAGGTAAACCCAAAGGAGTAATGATTGAACATCAAGGAATTGTTAATTTAGCTTTAGCTTGGAGTGAAAAATTCCAAGTAAAAAATGAAAGTCGTTTACTACAATTTGGTTCTTTTAGTTTTGATTTATCCATTGGTGAAATTGCGACTGCTTTACTAGCAGGTGCTTGTTTATATTTAGGCAATAAAGATACTTTATTACCTGGTGAAAGTTTAGTTGATTTTTTAACTAAACACAAAATTACTCATGGGTTTTTATCTCCTTCGGCTTTATCTGTTTTACCAAAAGTGAGTTTCCCAGATTTACAATATCTGGCTGTTGGTGGAGAGGCTTGTTCGGCTGAATTGGTAAGTCAGTGGGGAACAGAACAACATTTATACAATTGTTATGGTCCGACAGAATCTACTGTGACGGCTGCTATTTATCTTTGTCAACCTAATAGTCAGATAAACAGCAAAAAACCACCAATCGGTAAACCATTACCTAATATCCGTATTTATATTTTAGATGCCAATAATCAACTATTACCCCCTGGTATCCCCGGTGAATTGTGTATTGCAGGAATAGGTTTAGCGCGGGGTTATCTTCATCGTCCTGATTTAACAGCCACAAAATTTATTGATATTAACTTATTTGGTAAATCTGAACGGATTTATAAAACCGGTGATTTAGCTAAATGGAATAATGAAGGATATTTAGAATATTTGGGTCGCATTGATGAACAAGTAAAATTACGGGGTTTTAGAATTGAACTGGGTGAAATAGAATCACTATTATTACAACATCCATCAGTTAAAGAAGCTGTGGTGATTTTATATGAAACTGATAACAATCCCAGGTTAATTGCCTATGTTACAGAGTCAGAAAAAACCGCTGGCTTGGCGTTTAAGGGGGTAATTGAAGTAAGAGAATACCTCAAAAATCGCTTGCCAAATTATATGATTCCTAGCCAGATTATGGTTTTGGAAAACTTGCCCTTGACTGCTAATGGAAAAATAAACCGTCGTGCATTACCAGCACCAAACACAGCCACTGCTGCTGATTTGGAAATACCAGTAACTCCCACAGAAGAACTACTCGCTAGTTTATGGCAAAGTTTATTAAAAGTTAACTCTGTTGGTCGTTCTGATAACTTCTTTGAATTAGGTGGAAATTCCCTGTTAGCAACTCAATTAGTTGCCCGCATTCGTGATATTTTCAGGGTAGAAGTACCTGTTCGTAAGATATTTGAGCAAAGCATTTTATCTGAGTTGGCGAGGGAAATTGATCAAGCATCTGCGAGTGTGGCTTTACCTCCTATTTCACCCCAGTCAGAAAATGAACCAAAAACTCTGTCTTTTGCCCAATCAAGACTTTGGTTTATCGCTCAACTGGAAGGAAAAGGAACTTCTTCCACCTATAATATGCCGATCGCACTCCAACTAGACGGTAAATTAAATGTAGAGGCTCTCCGGCAAAGTTTAACTTATTTGCTAGAACGGCATACAAGTTTACGCTCTTATTTCCCAGCCTTAGAGGGAGAACCCCAAGTAGTAGTTCAAAATATTGAAGATATAGAAGTATTAGAAATTGCGGACTTACAAACACTCGATCCTCAGACACAAGCGGAAACTGTACAACGGTTAGCAGATAGCCATGCACAAGCACCCTTGAACTTAAACACTGGACCCCTGTTCAAAGCCAAACTACTGCAACTAAGCCGGCAAAAAAATGTCCTACTGATTAATATGCACCACATTATCAGTGATGGCTGGTCAATGGGTGTCTTTAAACGGGAATGGGAACAAGCTTATGCTGCTTATGCTGTGGGTTCTACTCCCAACCTATCACCATTACCGATTCAATATAGTGATTATGCAGCTTGGCAGCGCAATTGGTTACAGGGGGAAATTTTAGCCAGTCAAGAAAATTATTGGCAACAACAACTAGGTGATGCACCTCGTGTACTGGAGTTACCAACTGATTATCCTCGCCCAGCACAACAAAGTTATCAGGGTGAACATGAGGAATATTGTTTAAGCAGGGAACTAACACAGCAACTCAAAGTCCTGAGTCAAAAACACGGGGTGAGTTTGTTTATGACCCTGTTAACGGCTTTTAGTATTTTACTATCGCGTTACAGCCGCCAAGAAGATTTATGTATTGGTAGTGCGATCGCTAACCGCACCCATAGCTATACAGAAGGGTTAATCGGCTTTTTTGTCAACACCTTAGTATTGCGAAGCAAAATCAAGCCAGAGCAAAGTTTTAGTGAATTACTCCAACAAACTCGCCAAACTTGCTTATATGCTTATGCTCATCAAGACATTCCCTTTGAGTATCTGGTAGAAAAACTACAACCAGAACGCAGCCTCAGCCGTAATCCCCTATGCCAAGTGATGATAGCTTTACAAAACACCGAAGGCGTAGGGAAAAATGTTAGTTTACCTGGGTTAGATATTAAAACATTCGAGCAAAGTTTCCCTTTTGCTAAATTTGACCTGGGACTTGATCTGCGGGAACATAACCAACAACTCAACTGTGTCTGGGAATATGCCACCGATTTATTTGCGACGGACACAATTAAGCAGATGGCGAGACACTTTGAAGTTTTGCTAACAGCAATTATAGCAAATCCCCAGCAGCCTATCAGTAAGCTACCACTCATTACCACAGCAGAAATTCAACAATTGCAAGCGTGGAATCAAACAGATAGCGATTACCCGCAAGACCAAACACTGGTAACTTTGTTTGAACAACAAGCCGCAAAAAACCCTGATCAAACTGCAATAGTTTTTGCAGATAGCAGCCTTACCTATCATCAGTTAAATCAAAAAGCCAATCAAGTGGCTCATTACCTAATTCAAAATCACCAAATTCAGCCAGACACCTTAATTGGTATTAGTGTTGAACGCTCTTTGGACATGATTATTGGTGTACTCGGTATACTCAAAGCAGGTGGCGCATACCTACCGATTGATCCCAATTATCCCCAAGAACGAATTAAGTTCATGTTAGAAGATTCTGGGACATCGGTATTATTCACCCAAAGTTTCCTCAAACACCAATTACCAACTAATCAACTAGAAAACCCACCTCAAGTAATTTGTTTAGATCAGGAAACGTTTGCTCAGGAGTCAAAAGAAAATCCCCTGTCTCAAAGTACACCCAATGATTTAGCTTATGTCATTTACACCTCTGGTTCTACAGGACAGCCCAAAGGGGTAATGATTGAGCATCGCGCAATTGTCAATTTAAGTTTGGTTTGGGCGCAAACTTTTCAAATTCAACCCCAAAATCGCTTGTTGCAATTTGGTTCTTTTAGTTTTGATTTGTCTATTGGTGAAATTGCCACTAATTTAGTCAGTGGTGCTTGCTTGTATTTGAGTGATAAAGAAACTCTGTTACCTGGCCAAAGCTTAGTTGACTTTTTAAGTGAAAACAAAATTACTCACAGTTTTCTTTCTCCTTCAGCCTTATCTGTCTTACCAAAGGTGAGCTTCCCTGATTTACAATGTGTGACTGTTGGTGGAGAGGCTTGTACTGCTGAATTAGTTAGTCAATGGGGAACAGAACAACGTTTATATAATTGCTACGGACCGACAGAAACCACTGTGACTGCGGCATTAGCTCCTTGTCAACCTAATGGCAAAAAACCACCTATCGGTCAACCAATATCTAATCTCCGCATCTATATATTAGATCCACACAACCAACCATTACCCCCAGGAATACCAGGGGAATTGTGCATTGCTGGTGTGGGTTTAGCCAGAGGTTATCTCAACCGCCCGGAATTAACTGCCGAAAAATTTATTGAAGTTGAATTATTCGGTAAAACTGAGAGGATTTATAAAACTGGTGATCTAGCCCGTTGGCTAACTGACGGCAATTTAGAATACTTAGGCCGCATTGACCATCAGGTAAAAATACGTGGTTTTCGGATTGAATTAAGTGAAATTGAAGCGACATTAGTTCAACATCCCAAAATTCAGGAAGCAGTTGTCACTGTTCGAGAAGAAACTGATCTCGATAAACGCTTGGTAGCTTATGTTGTACCAACAGCAACAGAAGACAACACAAACCCAGATGAATTGGTGGAATTGTGGGAAGACATTTTTAATACTAACTATGCTCACCAAACAACGCCCACTGACGACCCCACCCTAAATATAGTTGGTTGGAATGATAGCTACACAGGCCAACCCATTCCCCCAGGCGCGATGCAAGAATGGCGAGATACAACCGTTGAGCAAATTCTTGAACTTCAACCCGAAAGAGTTTGGGAAATCGGGTGCGGTTCAGGGATGTTATTGTTTAAAGTCGCACCCCATTGTCAGCATTATTTTGGTACAGATTTTGCGCCAGAGGCATTGCAGTACATATCACAATATCTAGAACAGCAGTCACTCCAAGAAAAAGTTACCTTAAAAACTGGTGCTGCTCATCAGTTTGATGGTATTGAAACCAATGCTTTTGACTTAGTAATCATCAATTCTGTAATTCAATATTTCCCCTCTTTAAATTACCTGTTGTCAGTTATTGAAGGGGCAATTAAAACTGTCAAGAATCAAGGCAAAATCTTGATTGGAGATGTGCGAAATCTCCACTTATTAGAGGCTTTCCACACCGCAGCCGATTTTTATCGCGCCCCTGATGATTTATCAATTCAGGACTTGCGCCAACAAATTCAAAACAGCATTCGCACCGAAGAAGAATTATTAATTGACCCTGATTTCTTTATCGCCCTCAAGCAAAGATTTCCTCGGATTAGTCATGTCCAAATTGAATTAAAATGGGGTTACAGTCATACGGAAATGAGCCGTTTTCGTTATGACGTTGTTTTGTACTTAGATCGGGCAGATATTACCCTGAAGCAACCGGAATGGTTAAATTGGCAAGAGCAACAGTTGAATCTGGAAACAATCGAGAGAATTTTAACCACCCAGCAACCAGACTTACTAGGGATTAAAAATATTCCTAATGCTCGTCTAATTCCAGAAATGGCGTTGTTAGAAAAAATTCCTCAATTAGATGGTACTGTCACCGACTTAAAAGCAGTAATTTCCCAAGCCCAATCAGGTATAGAACCAGAAACTTTCCGAAATTTAACGCGAGATTTGCCCTATAAGGCGTTTATTCAATATAGCTCCACAGGATTTGCTGATTATGATGTTGTGTTTCAACGCCACATTCCTGGAGAGGTGACAACACCAAAATTTGCGACAAAAGGCAATTGGCGACTGAAACCTTGGCAAAATTACGCCAACCAACCTTTACAATATCGCAACAGTCAATTAGATCCAGCTTTATTAGCAGAATGGCGGGATTTTCTGGGCAAAACTCTGCCTGATTATATGATTCCTAGCCATTTTGTGGTGTTGGAAAAACTGCCACTGACACCAAATGGCAAAATAAACCGTAAAGCCTTACCTGCACCAGATCAAATTGTCACCACAAAAAATATTGAATTACCTGTTACAGAAACAGAAAAATCCCTGGCGCAGATATGGGCAAGGTTACTCAAATATGAAGCCATAGCCCGACAAGATAATTTCTTTAACTTGGGAGGACATTCATTACTCGCTACCCAACTGTGTTATCGCATTCGTGACACTTTCAATATAGAACTGCCACTGCGTCAAGTATTTGAGACTCCCACCCTCATAGACTTGGCAAATTATATAGATAGTTGCCTTTGGGTTAATTCGACAACCACAGATATACAACCTTTAAACTCAGACGAAGAGGAAATTGAACTATGACCATAACACACAATCAGCAAATAGTTTCTTTAATGCTTCGTTTGCAGAACATGGGCTGCCGAATTTGGGCTGAAGATGATAAGTTACGGATTCGGACTAGCAAAAATGCCCTGACTGCGGAACTGAAGCAGGAAATTCAAAACCACAAAGCAGAGATTCTCACCTTCTTGAAAGCTGCTAAAACACAAGCTGTGATCACCGCAGAAATTCCTGCTTTAAGTGCTGACTCTCCCAAGCTTCCGTCCTTTGCTCAACAACGTCTCTGGCTATTAGCACAACTCCAAGGGTCATCAGCTACTTACAATATGCCGATCGCTTTACAACTGAACGGCAACCTGAATATTGATGCCCTACATTCTAGTTTGGCTTATCTGCTGAATCGGCACGAGAGTCTGAGGATGTATTTTCCTACAGTTGCCGGACAACCACAAGTTGCCATCCGCAGTTTAGACGAAATCACAGTTTTAACAGTACAAGATTGCCGGGAATTAGGGACTGGGAACAAGGGAGAGCTTGATTTAGATACCCAATGCCCAAATATCCAAGATTTAATTGACGCTCATGCACAAGAACACTTTGACTTAAATACTGGCCCTTTGTTTAAAGCTAAACTGCTGCAATTGGAGGTTTATCCTGAGCGAAGCCGAAGGGAGCAAAAATCTGTCTTGTCCATCAATATGCACCACATTATCAGTGATGGCTGGTCAATGGGAGTATTTTTGCGGGAGTTATGGCAGGCTTATATTGCTTATTCTCAAGGTCAAACCCCAACTTTTGCTCCTTTACCGATTCAATACAGTGACTATGCAACTTGGCAACGCCACTGGTTACAAGGAGAAGTATTAGAAAAGCAAATTGATTACTGGAAACATCAACTAGGTGATGCTTCCCCATTACTGGAATTACCTACTGATTATCCTCGTCCAGCGCAACAAAGTTACAGAGGCGATCGCTATATTTATTCTCTCTCACCGCAATTAACTACTGCTGTTAATGCTTTTAGTCAACAGCAAGGCGTAAGTTTATATATGACTTTGTTGGCTGCTTTGAGTATTTTACTATCTCGTTACAGTCGGCAAGAAGACTTATGTATTGGTTCTCCCATTGCTAACCGCACCCATAGCCAGACTCAAGGGTTAATTGGCTTTTTTGTCAATACTTTGGTTATGCGTCAGCAAATCAAACTAGATCTAAGTTTTATTGAGTTTTTACAACAAACTCGCCAAACCTGTTTAGATGCTTATGCTCATCAAGACGTTCCCTTTGATGTGCTGGTAGAAAAGTTACGACCAGAACGCAGTATGAGCTATAACCCTTTATTCCAGGTCATGTTTACCCTGGAAAATAATGAAAGTCCAGATTTGGATTTATCAGGGTTAGACATTGAATGGTTGGGAGTTAAGGGTGCGATCGCTAAGTTTGACTTAACCCTGATGGTGATCGAAGATGATCATCAGTTAAATTGCTCTTGGGAATACGCCACCGATCTATTAGCAAGGGTTACTATCCAACGGATGGCGGAACAGTTTGCAGTTCTGCTTCAAGGAATTATTGATCATCCCCACCAATCAATCAATACTTTACCTTTGATGACAGGAGAAGAACTGCTAAAACTACAACGCTGGAATCAAACTCAAACCGATTATCCTGAAGATAAAACTTTAGCTCAACTATTTGAACAACAAGCAGCAAAAACCCCCGATCAGGTTGCAGTAGTTTTTGACGACTACAGCCTAAACTATCAACAATTGAATCAAAAAGCTAATCAATTAGCTCATTATTTACGGCAAAATTACCAAATTCAGCCGGACACTTTAATTGGTATCTGCGTTGAACGGTCTACAGAGATGGTGATTGGTTTACTTGCCATCCTCAAAGCTGGTGGTGCTTATGTGCCAATTGACCCTAATTATCCCCTAGAGCGGATAGGGTTGATGTTAGCAGATTCTGGGACATTGGTGTTACTGACTCAAAGTTTCCTCTTAGACCGATTACCTTTATCTCAACTGCAAAACCCACCTCAAGTAATTTGTTTAGATGAGGAAATTTTTGCTGGGGAGTCCACAGCAAATCCGCGTCCTCACAGTCAGCCGAATGATTTGGCTTATGTAATTTATACCTCTGGGTCTACAGGAACACCAAAAGGAGTAACAGTTCCTCAAAAAGCTGTTAATCGCTTGGTGTTGAACACTGACTATGTGCAGATCCAACCTACAGACAGAGTTGCTCAAGCTGCGAACATTGCTTTTGATGCTGCTACCTTTGAAATTTGGGGAGCGATCCTGAATGGAGCAACGCTGGTGGGAGTTAATCAAGATGTACTGCTTTCACCTCAGAAATTTGCTACGTACATCCGAGACACAGAAATTAGCATCCTATTCTTGACCACAGCTTTATTTAATCAGTTAGTTAGTGCTGTCCCTCAGATATTTAATTCTCTGCGATGTTTGTTGTTTGGTGGGGAGGCCGTTGATCCCAAAACAGTCGAGCAGGTACTTACTCAAGGTTCTCCCCAAAGATTCCTTCATGTATATGGGCCGACAGAAAACACCACATTTTCCTCTTGGTACTTGATAGAGGATGTACCAGCAAAAGCGATTACCATTCCCATCGGTAGGGCGATCGCTAACACCCAACTCTACATCTTAGACAAATATCTGCAACCTGTACCCATTGGTTTACCAGGAGAATTACACATCAGTGGTGCAGGGTTGGCGCGGGGTTATCTCAACCGTCCCGATTTGACTGCCGAAAAATTTATGGAAATTGAATTATTCGGCAAAACTGAGCGCATTTACAAAACTGGGGACTTAGTAAGATGGAAACCTGATGGCAATATCGAGTTTATTGGTCGTATTGATAACCAAATTAAACTCCGTGGTTTCCGCATAGAATTGGGTGAAATTGAATCAGTCTTGTTGCAATACCCTACTGTCAAAGAAGCAATTGTTACTGTACATAAAACTGAAAATAATCAGAGTTTAATTGCATATCTAACAGGAATTACCCCTGATTTATCGCCCCAATTGAAAAATTACCTGAAAACTCGTCTACCTGATTACATGATTCCTGCTCAGATCATGGTTCTAGACGAGTTACCCTTAACCCCCAATGGCAAAATTAACCGGCAAGCTTTACCTACTCCTAATATTGGGGTTCAAGGTTCATACACACCACCACGCAACAAATTCGAAGCACAATTAGCGCACATTTGGTCTGCTATTCTGGAACGTCAAGAAATTGGCATTCATGATAACTTTTTCGATTTGGGCGGCCATTCTTTATTAGCAGTCAAATTACTCAATCTTGTACAACAAGAGTTTGGACAACAACTGGCTTTGAGCAGTTTATTTCAGAATCCTACTATTGCTCAACTAGCACAAACATTAGGTAATAGGGAGATGGAACAATCAAATTCTGATTTAGTACCGATTCAGCCTCTAGGAGATGCAACCCCCCTATTTTGTGTATCTGGCTCTAACGGACACAGCTTCTATTTTCGAGATTTGGCAATCAATTTAGGCATTGAACATCCTGTCTATGGACTCGATGCACCAGGAAGAGACGGACTGAGCATACTTCCTCACTCAGTAGCTGACCACGCAAGTCAACTAATTGCCCAATTACGTCAACAGCAACCTCAAGGACCTTATATATTGCTGGGGTACTCTTCCGGTTGTAGTGTCGCTTTTGAAATAACTTCCCAACTGGAGCAGCAAGGTGAAAAGGTGAGTTTACTAGCTATCTTGGATGCGGGATTGGTTTCTAATCCGGAACATTTCAAAAATAGAGCAGATATTGATTGGATTTGGCAAATAATCCAACGCATCGAAGCTTTAAAAGGAGTTTCTCTCGGTTTAGAATACGCTAATTTAGCGGCTCAAAGCGATGACGAATCCCGTTGGGATTTGGCGGCAAGTTATCTATACCGTCATAATGCCCTACCGGAACACTCCAGCCTTGCTTTACTCAAAACTAATATGCAAGTGATGAGAGTGCAGACGCTCAATTACGTAAATTATCAGCCTGTTCATCGAATTTCTGCCCCGATTGTTTTATTCCGTGCTGAAGACGTGCCGGAAATAGTAGTGCGAGAACTCCAAGCACTGACCAATTACGATTTACCGGACTGGGGATGGCAAGCTTACACACCAAACCCTGTGAAGGTAATATCTGTACCTGGAAATCACGGACGGATGCTTTATGAACCCCATGTCAAAACCTTAGCTTCACACTTACGGCTGATGATGATTTAATCAATAAATCACTCATAATCATCAACCTGACTTTTTTAATTTTGCATTTTAAATTGGGATAAAAAAATGAAAACTCTGCCAATCAAAATTTCTGATGAAACCTTGCGGGATGGAGAACAACAAGTTGGTATTTTTTTCTCTCTACCAACCAAACACAAACTTGCTCATCTGATTGCACAAACAGGAGTCAGTGGATTTGCCATCATGCCGAGTGTTTGTGAGCAAGAATCAGAGCTTGCCAAAACATTAATATCAGATGGATTAACTCATCTGATTACTGCTTCTACGATGATGGGAAAAGAGTACATTGATCAGGCAAAAAAATATGGAGTTAAGCGGATCATTCTCTTCCATGCTGTTTCTGATCGCTTGCTGTTTTTACGCAATCCCCATGTGCGTTTGATGAGCGAATACCAAGACAAAACCATTGATGACGATATCCCATCTCACATCATCAATAAAATTCGTCAAGATGCTCTTGATGTGATTGTGGAAAATCTGCGCTATGCCACACAAGTTGCAGGACTAAGAGTAGAATTTGCGGCTGAGGATGCTTCTAGAGCAGATTTCGACTTTTTAGTACAGTGTATCCGTTCATGCGGTCCTTATATTGAACATTTCCTACTGTGTGATACGGTGGGGGTTCTGAGTCCAGAAAAGAGCTATATCTGGATCAATGATTTATTGCAATCCACTACAGGGGTAGAATTAGGGGTACACTACCACAATGACATAGGGTTAGCTTTAGAAAATACTCTCCAGTCCGTGATAGCGGGAGCGACTACAATATCAGGAACATTTTGTGGTATAGGAGAGCGAGCCGGCAATGTTGCTCTAGAGCAAGTATTAAATGGGTTGCGTGTCCGTTTTGGTATTGAAGTGGAGGGTATAAACTATGATGCTGTTGAGGTAGTCACCAATTATATTGAGCAAATGGGGATTCGTCCTGCACACCCCTATTCTCAAACTGCACAAAGTCACCAATCAGGTATTCATGTCAACTCTCTGTTTCGTGATCCCCTGAGCTATGCTATATTTCCCCACAACGATGTAAATATTGTCTTTGGTAAGTGGAGCGGAGTCAGTAATTTTCAATATCTCTTTGAAAAACAACTGCAAAACCCTCAAACCAGACAAAAGTATGAGAAAATGCGTGCCGTCATCAAATCTATGGCGACAGAACAAGAACGCTATTTTACAGCCAGCGAAGTCTTAAAACTCTGGAAGGATGGTATCTTTGAATAGTCTATTTTGTAAATTGACCATTAACACTTACCATTAGACACATCCGAAAAAGAATGTAGAGACGTTTCATGGAACGTCTCTAGAAGGGTTTAAAATCACCCATATTTAATTTATCGGACAGGTCTAATCATTAAAGACTCAGGATAATTTCGACTTCATCCTGATCATTAACATAGGAATGTAATGTTATTTTATTTGTGTTAGTCATAAGCCGGGCTTTTACTAACAAATAAATTATACGTTTATTAGCCCTTTTGTTCTCTGTTATCTGCTCCATAAGACTCAAATAATTTTTTACAGATGCAAGCTACAACTTTTATTAATAAATCCGCCAACGATAATTCTGCTTCAGGTACTAATCAATTTTGGAAAAATTTCCAAGCGGTTGTCGGTCCATATTGGTATCCTACAGATGCAAATGGTAGAGCATTTTCAGAGGTGATTCGCACTTATGGAATGTTGGCTCTTCTAGTATTATTAATTGTTGTTATGGTAGGTGCAACAGTTTTTAACAGCTTTGTTAACCGCTATTTAATAGATGTTATTACACAAGAAAAGGATTTAGAAAAATTTAGTGATTTATTATTGCTTTATGGTTTTGCGCTGGTTTTGGTAACAATTTTAGTAGGAATTTCTAAATTTGTTAGAAAAAAAATAGCTCTTGAATGGTATGAATGGCTGAATAGTCAAATTTTATCAAAATATTTCAATAATCGGGCATATTATAAAATCAATTTTCAGTCCGATGTTACCAATCCAGATCAACAAATATCACAAGAAATTGAGCCTTTAACTAAAGATTTTCTCAGCTTTTCAGCTACATTGCTAGAAAAAGTCCTAGAAATGACAGCTTTTTTAATACTGCTCTGGACGCTCTCTAAATTTGTAGCAGTTGCTTTAGTTTGTTATACAGTAGTTGGTAATTTAATTGCTATTTACTTGGCACAAGAATTAAACAAAATTAAGCAAGAAGAAGTTGAATCAAATGCAGACTATACTTACAGTTTAACTCATGTGCGTAATCATGCAGAATCAATAGCTTTTTTCCAGGGAGAATCACAGGAATTAAACATTGTTAATCGGAGATTTAATAGGATTGTTCAAAGTGTTAAACGCAAGATTGATTGGGAAAGAAGTCAGGATATTTTTAATCGAGGATATCAGGCGGTTATTCAAATATTTCCATTTATAGTATTTGGACCAATGCAAATTAGAGGAGAAATTGATTTTGGAGAAATTTCCCAAGCTGCTTTAGCTTGTAATTTGTTCGCCACAGCAATGGCTGAATTAATCAAAGAATTTGCCACTTCAGGAAAATTTTCTAGTTACATTGACCGTTTATTTGAACTTTCGGAAGCTTTAAAATCTGTCACTAAAGAACAGGAAAATGTCAGTATAATTAAGACGAAAGAGGAAAAGCGACTAGCTTTTGAGAATGTTACTTTACAAACTCCCAATTATGAACAGGTAATTGTTGAAGAGTTGTCGCTGAGTGTTCAACCTGGTGAGGGTTTATTAATTGTCGGTCCAAGTGGTAGGGGTAAAAGTTCTTTGTTGAGGGCGATCGCTGGTTTGTGGAACTCAGGGACTGGTCGTGTGATTAGACCACCCCTAGAAGATGTATTATTTTTACCTCAACGTCCTTATATTATTTTAGGAACTTTGCGAGAACAGTTACTCTATCCCCATACAACACGGGGAATGAGCGATCGCGCACTGGAAGCAATTTTAAAACAAGTTAATTTGCAAAACTTATTAAGTCGAATAGATAATTTTGATACAGAACTTCCTTGGGAAAATATCCTTTCTTTGGGAGAACAACAACGTTTAGCATTTGCACGTTTATTAGTTACTCGTCCTAGCTTTACTATTTTAGATGAAGCTACAAGTGCTTTAGATTTGAATAATGAAGGTAATTTATATCAACAATTACAAGAAACAAACACAACCTATATCAGTGTAGGACATCGAGAAAGTCTATTTAGTTATCATCAATGGGTTTTAGAACTTTCACAAGATTCTAGTTGGCGACTGCTATCTGTTGAGGATTATAGACAGCAAAAAGCACAAGAACTTACTACTGATAATTATGCTGAAAATTCTGGTATCACCATAGAAGTTGTACCCAATAGTAAACCCGCAACTCAACCAGAAATATTAACAGATGCTTCTGAAAATTCAGAAATTACCATAGATTTTGTATCTGATGATGAACCTGAAAATCAATCAGAAATATTAACAGATGCTTATGAAAATACAGAAATTCTCATAGATTTTGTATCTGATGATGAACCGATAAATCAATCAGAAATATTAACAGATGCTTATGAAAATACAGAAATTCTCATAGATTCTGTATCTGATGATGAACCGATAAATCAATCAGAAATATTAACAGATGCTTATGAAAATACAGAAATTCTCATAGATTCTGTATCTGATGATGAACCGATAAATCAATCAGAAAGATCAACAGCAGATACAGGTGAAATTGTAGGGCTTTCTCATCGAGAAATGCAGGAACTAACTGACTATTCACTGGGTACTGTCAGAAGCAAGGCCAGCAAAGGTCAAACCATTACTACGAAGGATGGTTCTACCTACCGCTATAATAAAGACTCAAAAGTTTTGAAATGGGTAAGAGTTGAACGGCTTGAAAATTAAGTAAATCAACATTAAAAAACTTAATATCCAGATCCCCTACTTCTTGAAGAAGTTGGGGATAGACCAGATTTAGATTTTACGTTGCTTTACTAATAACGACATTTACTTAAATATCTTAAATATCTTAAATGTCCTTGCTTTAACACTCATTTACTGATATATCTTTCTTTGATAGCTAACATAAAGTTCCTCTGAGGAAAACAGGAATATATTATGACAACAGCAACATTAACGAATATTGAAGCCTTGCCATTTTTCGCTCGCTTCTTGGCCGCAGAAGAAGAACCACCAGAAACACCAACACCACAACCAGAAGAACAGCCATTACCTCCTCCAATATTTACTTTCAAGTGGCCTTCTGATTGCGAAGATTGCTAAATATAGTGAATCTGAAATTGCAGAAATAGCAGCATCAAAAAATTGAAAACTTCTGTTTGTTTCTGAATAAATAGCCAGATATCAAAAATATTTAAGCGATCGCTGCTGGTTGAATATCCCCGAATTCTACCCGTTGGACAGCTACCATACAGGTGTCTACAAGAAATCGGGGATTTATAGCAGGTGACAGGTGACAGGTGACAGGTGACAGTAGAGATGGGGAGATGGGAAGATGGGGAGAAATATTTACCTTCTACCTCTTACAGCAGTTTCGAGGTAAATGAGGTACAAGGTTAACAGGCAGGATGCCTGTTCCACAAGGGTTTTATGATTTGAGTTTGTACCTCACTGGTATGAAATATGCTGTAAATCCTGACTCCTAAGCCCTAATGGAAAGAATTTTTTAGCAAACCATAGTTAATCAAACTTCAATTCAAAAAGTTTTTATGCACCTGTCTCGTGACATTGTTTTATTAATTACTCACAGTGGTGATTTTTTCACAATAGATAGAGTGGCTGAAGCATTGTTAAAAAAAGGGGTGCAACCATTTCGTTTAGATACTGATAGGTTTCCTCTAGAAGTACAATTAACAGCACATTTTGATAACAACAAAATCTATCACACTATAGAATATGGCGGCTATTCTATCAGTACAGAACAAGTACAAGCGGTGTGGTTGCGGCGAATATGGAAACCAAAACTAAGTGCAGACTTAGCTCCTAAGTTTCGAGAAGCTTGTATAAGAGAATCACAAGCCACCTTAAATGGTTTCTGGGATAGTTTGCGGAAAGCGCATTGGGTAGATAATTTAGAATGTATAAATGCTGCCAATGATAAGTTGCACCAACTGCGGGTTGCTACTGAGGTAGGTTTTGTCATTCCTCAGACTCTCGTTACTAACAAAGCTGAAGCTGCAAGAGAGTTTTTCCATCAAGTCAAAGGTAAGATGGTGAGTAAGTTATTAACTCCTTTATCCCAGACTATGGAATCTACTTCTTTCTTTCTTTATACCAGCGTGGTTAAAGAGTCAGACTTAGAAAATGCGGAGTCACTGCGTTACTGTCCGATGGTGTTTCAAGAGCAAATTCCTAAACAGTGGGAATTGCGGGTGGTGTATGTCAATGGTAAAGTATTTGTTGGTGCGTTAGATGCCAGTGTTTATGACACATCTAAAGTAGATTGGCGTAAACCTGGTGTTGATGTTGGTGTATGGCAACACTATGATCTTCCTGAACAAGTGCTGCGTCATTTGCAAATCTTTATGGATAAATTGGGGCTGTTGTTTGGAGCGTTAGATTTGATTGTTACACCATCAGGAGAATATATATTTTTAGAGATTAATCCTATAGGTGAATGGGGAATGCTAGAAAAAGATTTGGATTTGCCTATTGCTAAGGCGATCGCTGATACTCTAGTTTTATAATTACTAACAACTCAATAGTTCTCTAGTTGAGGCTGGTAATTGGTAATTGGTAATAGGTGATGAAATCCCTGTTTTCATCGTGTTCATCCTTTAATCCTGGACATCCTGATTCAGACAGTTAGCCTAACTAGCAACTCATACCAAGTTTAATTAAAAACATATATTTTATTTATGACAATTTTAATAGTCACATATAGCAACGACAATGAAAGTATTCCTTTAGTGATCAAAGCAATTGAAGATCAAGGAGAAACAGCATTTCGGTTTGATACTGACAGATATCCTACAGAAATCAAATTAGATATTTATCAAGGTGATATAGAACGGGTAATGATCACTGATGGGGAAAAGCAACTGGATGTAAGTGAAGTTTCTGCAGTTTGGTATCGCAGGATGCGCTATGGGGCAAAAATCCCTAACGCGATGGACAAGCAATATAGAGAAGCATCAATTAACGAATCTCGCGCTACTGTTCGAGCTATGATTGCTAGTCTTCCTGGCTTTCATTTTGATTTGATGTTCAATGTAGAAAGAACTCATCATAAACAACTACAGCTACAAATAGCACGAAAAATAGGACTGCTTACCCCACGCACTCTGACGACTAACAACCCAGAAGCAGTTAAACAATTTGCCGCTGAATGTCATCAACAAGGTATAGTAACAAAAATGCTTTCTTCCTTTGCAATTTTTGGCGAACAGGGAGAACAGTTTTTTGTGTTTACAAGTCCAGTTAAAGATGAGGATTTAGAAAATCTGGAAGGACTGCGTTTTTGTCCGATGACGTTTCAAGAAAACGTACCCAAGGCGCTAGAGTTGCGGATAACTATTGTGGGACAGCGCGTATTTACAGCAGCAGTAAATTCTCAAAGTTGTGCAGGAGCTACCTATGATTGGCGTAAACAAGGGAGAGCATTAAAAGACGCTTGGCAAGCTTATGATTTACCGCCAGATATTGAGAAAAAACTACTGCAATTGATGGCTGAATTTGGTTTAAACTATGGAGCAATTGATATGATTGTCACACCTGATGGAGATTATGTTTTTCTGGAAATTAATCCAGTTGGGGAATTTTTCTGGTTAGAAATATTTGCACCACATTTTTTAATTTCTCAGGCGATCGCAGAAATTCTTCTAACTGGTAAAAATCAAAGTAATAGATAAGTAATAGATATAAATATCGAAATTATGCAAACTCGTAGCGTTACTGATCAAACACCATTTAATCCTTTTGCCACTGCTATACAACTTTGGCGGGATTTGAAATTAGTCGCTGGTCCTTATTGGTATCCAACAGAGTTAGGAACAAGAGCATTTTCTGAAGTGATTTATTCATGGGGAATGTTTATTCTGTTGCTGATATTAATCACTTCCGTTGTGGGTATCAATAGTCTTAGTAGCTTCTGGAATCGTTACGTTTTTGATATCGTCATTGAAGAGAAAAACCTAGAAAAGTATCTAGGTACATTATGGATATCTGTTCTATTTATCGTTGTCACTGTACTTTTAGTAGCATTTTCTAAATATATTAGAAAGAAAATAGCTATGGATTGGTACAAGTGGTTGAATAATCATATTTTAACTAAATATTTGAGCAATCAAGCCTATTATAAAATCAATTTTAAGTCTAAAATTACTAATCCAGATCAACGCATAGCCCAAGAAATTGAACCTATTACCATCAATGCGTTGAGATTTTCCACTACTTTTATAGAAAAATTCATGGATATGATTGCTGCTGTAATCATTCTTTGGACTATTTCTTCACAAGTGGCAATTTATCTCATCGTTTATACAATTGTCGGTAATATATTGGCGATTTTTTTAAGTCAAGAATTAGCGAAAATTAATCGAGAAGAACTAGCATTTAAAGCCGATTTTAATTATTGTCTAACTCATGTGAGAAATCATGCGGAATCAATTGCTTTTTTCCAAGGAGAAACCGAAGAATTAAATATTATTAAACGTAGATTTGAGAATGTGCTGAAAAATTCAGAACGGAGGCTAAATTGGGAAAGAGGGCAAGATATTTTTAACAGTGCTTATCAGTCAGCAATTAGTTTATTTTCTATGTTTACGCTGACACCTTTATTTATTCAAGATCAGATTAATTATGGAGAAATTAGCCAAGCTACATTTTGTAGTTTTATGTTTTCCAATGCTTTAGGTGTATTAATAGCTGAATTTGGTAACTCAGGCAGATTTTCTAGTTATGTCCAAAGGTTAGCGGAATTTTCAGATGCGTTAGCATCGGTAAGCAAAAAACCTGAGAATTTGGGTACTTTTGGTACTATTAAAGTCCTAGAAGAACCCCGTTTAGGGTTTGAGGATTTTACTTTAAAAACACCCAATTATGAACAAGTGATAGTTGAAGATTTATCATTATCTGTTCCCCCAGGAGAAGGGTTATTAATAGTTGGTGCTAGTGGTAGGGGTAAAAGTTCTTTGTTGAGAGCGATCGCAGGTTTATGGAATGCAGGAAGTGGTAGGTTAGTTAGACCTGCATTAAAGGAAATGTTATTTCTTCCCCAACGTCCTTATATAATTTTAGGAACTCTACGTCAACAACTACTTTATCCGCATCCAGATCGGGAAATGAGCGATCGCCAACTAGAAGAAATTCTGCATCAAGTGAATTTACAAAACCTGCTCACCCGCGTCAAGAGTTTTGATACAGAAGTGGCTTGGGAGAATATTTTATCATTAGGAGAACAGCAACGTTTAGCTTTTGCTAGATTATTAATTTCTTTGCCTAGCTTTACTATTTTAGATGAAGCGACCAGTGCTTTAGATTTAAAAAACGAAGAAAATTTATATTCTCAATTACAAGCTACAAACACAACTTTTATTAGTGTGGGACATCGAGAAAGTTTATTTGCTTATCATCAATGGGTACTAGAACTTACAGAAAATAATCATTGGCAACTCTTACCAATTGCAGATTATAAGCGCCAAAAATCAATTTCTCTAACTACTTCATCAAGATAAGCTGTTGTGCATTTAATTTGTATAAGTAAGTGGAACAGGCATCTTGCCCGCTAAATGTCTAATTTATCTCTTTGGAAACTGCTGTAAATTTGGAAAATAACTGAAAATAAAACTTATGCTCACCCAAAAGCCAAAACAATTTATTAATTATAAAAGCATCAAAATTTATGAAAGAACCTATCAATTACCAGTTCTAAAAAATCCTGCTGTAAAAACACTACAAAAGAAAATTCGTGACCGTCAAAAATTAATTAAAGAAGGTGTTCGTTATCATTATATTGCTGGAATAATTAAACGTAAAACAGCAATTACTCAAGGGGAAATTTTAGCAGAAATTCAATTATTTATCATAGATTATAATCAGATTATTGATTTTCTGGAAAATTATCAGGAAAGTTATCAGGGTTTTTTGTTAACGTTGATGGATAATTTAAAGAAATTATTTCAAGCAAAATATTTAGAAATCAGAAATCTCGAAGATGCCCGAAGTAAATTAGAACTAAAAAATCAACAAAATCCGCGGATCTTAAATGAACTCAGATGGGAGAAAAAAGAAAATTTTAAAGCTGTTATCATCTTGAGTAATGCTTATTTATTAACTTTAGAGAAAATTAAATTAATTAGTGAAGGTATTAGTAAACTGGCAGAAGACACTAAGAATCAAAGAAAAATTGTACAACAAATAGTTAAAGATTTAGCAGTATATCAAGAAATCTACGAGTATCAACAAAAAGCTTATAAAATTCGTCAAGAAATAGCTAAACTTGCCCATAATGCCATTAATTTTGAAGATTCTATTCAAGATTATTTTAGTCCTTTTCAATCTTTAATAGATGAAGTGATGAAAGTAGATGAATATTTTTATGCAACTGTGGGAGATATTAAAAATCTAGGGGAAAATATTTTAAATTATCAGTCCAATTTATTTACAACCGAAGACAATGAAGCCTTTTCTCAAACTTTTCTTGATTTTATGGTAAAAAGTTATGAGAAAAATTCTCGATTAAAAGATGTTTTAATTCAATCTCAATTATTAAATTGGCAAAGCCCAAATTTTGATACCAGTGAAAATGGCTTATTCTTGGGTCAAGGTATTGATTTAATCTCAAATTATATATCTCAACAAATATCTCAACAAATCCAAACTCTAGACAAAGCAGAAGTAAATCTTGTCTCTACATCATCTCTAGTTACGACTCAAAAGACAGAATTAATGGAAGTAGCTAATAATCAGATTAGTTCCCAACCAGAATTTTTGATAAATCAAAATATTGACTATACAAAATTGCGGGATCTGCTGGCAGAAAATAAATGGCAAGAAGCAGATATTGAAACTGCTAAATTAATGCTTAAAGTTATGCAAAAAAATTACTGGAATGAAGTTTATCAAGAAGATATTGAGAACTTTCCTTGTCAAGACCTGCATATTATTGACCGACTTTGGGAACAATACAGTTATGGTTATTTTGGGTTTAAAATTCAACAAACAATCTGGAGTGAAATGGGTGGTCAAATAGACTATGAAACAGAAAAGAAATTAGGCGATCGCCTGGGTTGGCGCAAAGATGGAAAATGGTTAGATTATGAAGATTTAACTTTTCAATTATCTCCAATGACACCGATGGGACACCTACCAGCTAAATGGTTACACTATGAACCAAACAACCTCAAATTATCCTCATCATCATCTACAGAAAACCAGTCAATGGCAGCTTGGCGGGTAAAATCTTGGTTAATTTGGCAGATGCACTTATTCTTTTCTCGTGTCAAAATTTGTTAAAGAAAAACAAGGTTAGATTATTCCTAAATCAATAATTCCTCATGAACTAGACTGGTAACTGTTAATATTATTTACCAATATATTATCAATCTTGTGGGGTGGGCATCCTGCCCGCCCTTGTGTACTTCACTCACATAAAATAAACTATAATTTATATAGGATATAGGATAAATAGGATTGTTGCAGGATTTTTTATGACTACATATTCAACATTAAAACAATTAAAATCAGAATTGATCACACCAGAAAACTTTCAACCCTATGGACAAGTAATATTTGCCAGCAAAGATGGGAAATCTTTTGATTCAGAAGACGCACAATTAAATTTACAAAACGGTATTCCTCGTTTTTATATTATGCGTTTGCACAATAAAGGAACAAAGTTTCATAAAATTACCCGTCATACCCAATGTACTCAATGTTTAGGTTCTTTAGAAGGAAAAAATTGGTTTATGGCAGTTTGTCCACCTAAAAACGACATTAACAAACCTGTATTAGAAAAACTTGCTGCTTTTCGTATTCCTGGAAATTGTTTTATTAAATTAGAAGTTGGAACTTGGCACGCAGGACCATATTTTGATCATGATTTTGTAGACTTTTATAATTTAGAGTTAAGTGATACAAATGTGGTAGATCATTTCACTCATGATTTTCTCAAAAGTCATCAGTTAGAATTTGAAATGGTTTCAACAATGGACAATTAACAATGGATAATTGACAATTTTCTCAGTAGAAAAATTTTTCTCTTGTCTTCTTAAATTGTCAATTATCAATTATCAATTACCGTCTAAGTTCCCAACATTTGTAAATTATGCAAAGTTGAATAAAGTCCACCTTGTGCTATTAATTGTTCGTGACTTCCTTGTTCAATTAATTCTCCCCGCTTCAATACAAAAATTCGGTCTACATTCCTAATAGTTGACAAACGGTGAGCAATAATAATTGCCGTGCGTTTGATTAAAAGTTGATTTAATGCTTGTTGAATTAACGCTTCTGTTCCCACATCTAAATTAGCTGTAGCTTCATCTAATACCAAAATTTGCGGGTTACGAATAGCAGCCCGCGCAAAGGCTAAAAGCTGTTTTTCTCCACTAGAAATATTTGTTCCTCTTTCTCTTAATTGGGTATCATATCCTTGAGGTAATTGCTGAATAAAATCAGCAACATTCGTTTTTTGTGCTGCTTGTTCAATTTCTTCCAAGGTGTAACTATCCCCTAAAGTAATATTACTTTTCACATCACCAGCAAACAAAAAAGCCTCTTGCAAAATTACCGCCATATAACGCCGCAGTTCTGCTTGTGGTATTTCCCGAATATCAATACCATCAATCAAAATACGTCCTTTTGTTGGTTCATAAAGCCGACATAACAGCCTGATAATTGAACTTTTACCCGCCCCAGTAGGTCCGACTAAAGCTATTTTTTCCCCTGGATGAATGATAAAGTCTAGATTTTTAATGACATAATCATCATCTTTGTAAGCAAACCAGACGTTTTCAAATCTAATTTCTCCTAATTCTGGTGCAGTGTTAAAATTCTGTGCTTCTAAATCTCTAATTATCTCATCTATATAACCAAATTGATTATCTAAAATTGATAACCGAGGGTTACTTTTATCTTTGATTTCTACTGGTTCATCTAAAATACCAATAACTCTTTCAATAGCAGTAAAACCAGCTTGAATAGTTGTAAATTTCTCAGCAAAGTTTTGCAGAGGAAAAAATAATTTTTGCCCATATAAAACAAATGCAGATAAAATACCAAAGCTGAGATTATCCCTTAAAATTAGTAAACTGCCTACCCACAATACACCAGCAATAGCAATTAAACTAACCCATTCTAAAGTAGAGGAAACAGCAGAATCATACCAAATGCTAGTATCAACTTCTGCAACATATTTTTTATTAGTCTCTCTAAATAATTCTGCGTTAAATTTTTCTCGGCGAAATAACTGTACTACATTTACACCAACAATATTTTCTTGTAGTTGTGAATTGAGTTTTGATAGTTCTTCTCTAGTTTTATAGTTGGCTTGACGATATTGTTTTTGAAAGTAAATAATTAAGCAGGAAATTGGTAGCAATATAAGTAGTAATAGAATCGCTAGTTGCCATTGGATAGAAAACATAAAACCAATAATTAGCAACATAGAAAATAAATCAGCAAAAATTCCGACAGCACCAGTAGCAAAGACATCTCCTAAACTTTCAACATCGCTGGTTAGTCTAGTAATTAGTTTACCTACAGGTGTGCGATCAAAATATTTAACTGCTAATGATGTCACATGATGAAATAAGTCTTTACGAATTTCTGCTGTTATTTTCTGTCCTAATTTCTGTACTAAATAACCCTGATATCCTGTAAGCAATAACTTGATAATAATTGTTATCAAGAATAATCCTTGAATGATAGTTAAACCTTCATATAAAGAACGATTTTTGATAAATTCATAAACACTGGGTTCTTGACGAATTAAAGATATTGCTTGTCCAATTAATAACGGTTGAACAGAGTTAGCAATACCAAGAGGTATGAGCAAAAACATTGATACTACTAATAAACCCACGCTACGGCGAGCATAGGGTAATAAACGCAAAAATAACCGCCAGTCATTTTGATTTTGGCGGGATTTTTCTGGAGATTTCTTTTTATTTGGATAGATGCTCATGTTATCAATTATCAGCTATCAATTATCAGTTATCAGTTATCAGTGATAACTGACAACTGACATTATCTCATGGTAACAAACTCTTCCGCTGAACTCGGATGAATACCGACTGTAGCATCAAAGTTAGCTTTGGTTGCACCCATTTTAATGGCGATCGCCACTCCTTGAATAATTTCTGCCGCATTTGTACCTACCATCTGCGCCCCCAATACTTGATCAGTATTTTGATCAACCACTAATTTCATCATGGTTTTTTCTTCTTTACCCGCTAAAGTATAATACATGGGACGGAAACGAGAGCGATAAATTTTCACTGCATCACCATATTTTTCTCGCGCTTCTGCTTCAGTTAAACCCACTGTAGCCGCTTCTGGTGTGGTAAAAATCGCTGTGGGAACGTTTTCATAACTCATGGTGCGAGATTTGCCACCAAATACCGTATCAGCAAAAGCTCTACCTTCATTAATTGCTACGGGTGTTAAGTTAATATTATCCGTACAATCCCCCACTGCATAGATATTTTCTTCGTCTGTACGGCTATATTTATCAACTACAATTGCTCCATTTTTGAGTTGAATTTTGGTATTTTCTAAACCCAAGTTTTGAGTATTTGGTTTCCTTCCTAACGCCGCTAAACTCACCGCATCCACAACCACAGTATCCTCAGACTCGCCATCTTTGCGAACTTTGACTTTGATTCCTTCTGCGTCTTTTTCAAAGCCAATTATTTGAGTGTGATTGAGAATTTTTACCCCGTGGTTTGTCATTCCTTGTTGAATTTCACTTCGCAAATCATCATCAAACCCACGCAAAATCATATCCGCACGAGTGATCTGGGTAACTTCTGTTCCCAGTCCATTCATGATACAAGCAAATTCTGAACCAATATAACCACCACCTAAAATCACCATCCTTTTTGGTTGTGTTTTCAGGTGAAAGATCTCATCAGATGTAATAGCATTTTCAATTCCAGGAATATCCGGTTTTGTTGGCTTTCCACCCACAGCAATTAATATTTTATCTGCTGTAACTGTTCTTTCACCTACTACAATTGTATGGTTATCAATTAATTTTCCATATCCTTGTAAAATCTCAACTTGGGAATTATCCAACATTTTTTGATAAATTCCATTCAGACGATCTACCTCATTATTAACTGCGGTAATCATCTTTTCCCAATCTAGAGAACTTTTAACAGCACTCCAACCATAGCCTACAGCATCAGTAAATAATTCGGGAAAATGAGAAGCATAAACCATGAGTTTTTTAGGCACACAACCACGGTTTACACAAGTTCCACCCAGTCTATCAAACTCGGCAATTCCTACTTTCGCACCATATTCCGCCGCCCTTCTTGCAGTCGCAATACCACCAGAACCAGCACCAATTACAAATAAGTCAAATTCGTAGGTCATAACAATTTTAGATTTTAGATTTGGGATTTTATTGATTAATCATTAGTGATTAGTTATTAGTCATTAGTTATTTTTCCCAATCACCAATTACCAATCACCAATTACCAATCAACTATTTCACACTTTTGAGGTAATTTAACATGGTGTCTGCATCTGACACTTCAAAAGGATCGGTGGGACAATTATCATCAAAACCAGGCTCAATAAACATTTTTTCAATTTTGCAGTTATTAACTACCATTGAGTAGCGCCAAGACCGCATTCCAAAGCCCAAGTTAGCTTTATCTACTAACATTCCCATTTTCCGGGTAAATTCGCCATTGCCATCGGGTAACAAGAAGACATTGTTCGCACCTTGTTGTTTACCCCATTGGAACATCACAAAGGCATCATTTACAGATATACAAATTATTTCATCAACTCCCAAAGCTTTAAATTCGTTATAGAGTGCTTCGTAGCGAGGTAGGTGGGAGGTGGAACAAGTGGGAGTAAACGCACCAGGTAATGAAAATACTACTACACGCTTACCAGCAAACAGTTCTTCAGTGGTGCGATCTTGCCAACGGAAGGGGTTGGGTCCACCAATGGACTCATCACGAACACGGGTTTTAAAGACAACGTTAGGAACGGTTTCGATTACAGCCATGTTGACCTCTTGATGTTTTGATGTGTGAAATTGTGTTTGCTTTTTGTCTCTATCTCAGAATAATTCTGATTTAATAAAAATTCAATAGTTATAAATACTTAATTTTTATAAAAAGTAACATATACTATTAATTCATTAATGTGCTAAACTATAATTAGGGTTAAATCTCTATAAATACGGCAATAGTTATGCAGGAAAAAGCAAACGCAATTATTCAAACCTTAAAATCCAAGGGTTTGCGGGTGACACCTCAGCGCTTTGCGGTCTATGCAAATTTGTTATCTCGCACAGATCACCCAACTGTTGAGCAAATACTGACTGATTTAAATAAAGATTTTCCTGTTTCATCCCAGGCCACTATATATAGTTCTCTACAAGCACTCAGAGAAGTGGGACTGGTGAGGGAAGTATTATTGCAAGAGGGGGTATCTCGTTATGATGCTAATGTTCAACCCCATCATCACTTTTGCTGTCAGTCTTGCGGTGCTATTGAAGATATAGCTTGGGATACATTTCAATGTATTGAGTTAAAAAATCTCCGTCCTGGTTTGCAGGGAAAAACCTACGAGGTTACAGTTCAGGGAGTATGTGATGCTTGCGAGGAAAGTAGCGATCGCTGTTAGTAAAATAGGGTTTGCTGAATAAATGGGAAAACATTACAGTTAAAGAATTTGAGCTATTTTGACTTTCAAACAATGCAAGAGTTTTGAGGGTAAAAATTAAAAAATCTTGCACAACAGCTTAAAAATTAAAACTTACCCACTGTCTAAAACTGTCACCTGTCAACTATCCTCACGACATGATATGACAATCACCTCTCCCTGAAAGGAAGAGGATTGAAAAAGCAGAATTTTGGGTTTTTACACCTTTCAAGGGGAGGTTTTAAACCTTGAATAAAACAATTGTCAATTGTCAATTATCAATTATCAATTATTAACTCTTAGCTGTTCCACCACTTTGTGTAAATTACCCATATTCAAACGATAGCTCAAAGGATGAACAATTAACCTCGCCGTACTTTCATACAAAGTCGCAATTTCCACTAAACCATTTTCCCGCAAAGTTCGTCCTGTAGAAACTATATCGACAATAGCTTCAGACATACCCGTAATCGGTCCTAATTCCACCGAACCATACAAAGGAACTATTTCAATCGGTAAATCTAAACTTTGAAAATACTCCCGCGCACAATTAACATATTTAGAAGCAACTCGACCATGAGCAGGTAAGTCTAAAGGAGATTTGTAAGAACTAGAAGCTTTTACCGCCACAGACATCCGACAATAACCAAATTGCAAATCAACTAATTGTCCAACCTGCGGTTTTTTCTCTCGTAGCACATCATAACCCACAATACCCAATTGCGCCTGACCATATTCCACATAAACAGGTACATCTTGCGCTCGTACTAACAGACCTTTAGCTTGTCCACTAGCATCAGGAATTTGTAGTTGGCGGTTTCCAGCATCTAAAAAACCACTAAAGTCCAATCCCGCAGATTGCAGCAAGCGGATGCTATTTTTAAGTAATTCCCCTTTTGGTAGTGCGACAGTCAGCATTATTTTTTTGATATCTTTGTCTTTGCGGTTTATTATCTCACCACAAGCAACATGAGAATTTTATTAGTTGATGATGAAATCGAACTCACAGATCCCTTGAGTCGTGTCTTAACTCGTGAAGGTTATACTGTGGATGCTGCTTATGAAGGAATAAGCGGCAGACAACTGGCACAAACTAAAACCTATGACTTATTAATTTTAGATTGGATGTTGCCAGGAAAAACAGGCTTAGAAATTTGTCAAGAATTACGCACTCAAGGTAAAACTACCCCTGTACTATTTCTCACCGCTAAAGATACCTTAGATGATCGGGTGCAAGGTTTAGATGCAGGTGCAGATGATTATTTAGTTAAACCTTTTGAACTGCGGGAGTTACTAGCAAGAGTCCGTGCTTTGTTACGTCGTTCTAGTTTTGATGCTTACAGTACCACAGTCGGACGCTTAGTAGTAGCTGATTTAGAACTGGATGTAGAAAATCAGATAGCCTATCGTCAAGGGAGAATAATTGAGCTATCGCAAAAAGAAAGCCATCTACTCAAATATTTTATGGAAAATGCAGGACAGTTACTTACACACAGCCAAATTATGCAACATTTGTGGACCGATGACGAACAACCAGAAAGTAATGTCATTGCTGCCTTAATTCGCCTGTTACGTCGTAAGATTGAGATAGGTGGAGAATCTGCACTAATTCACACCGTTTACGGTAAAGGGTATCGTTTCGGATCTACGGTGATCGAATAATACAAAACTTAACCATAATTTTTCTTGTAAGAATTACTGATTTGGTATATTTTTCTATATAAAAATAAATAGTTTGGATAAATTAATGTACAAACTTATCTTTATAACCAAGAATTAATTGCTAATAAACGAGTGCTAATAGTTGACGATAATATCATCAATCGCCAAGCCTTGATGTTACAATGTCAGTCTCTGGGTATGATAACTGCTAATGCTATGCAAGGAGATCGGGAAAAATGCCTGGCAGCGGGGATGAATGACTACACTACAAAACCAATTAGAATTGATGATTTAACAAACGCTTTACGTAATTGTCAAAAACAAGGTGTGAGTAATATTGAAATTGTTGAAAATATGCCTAATAATATACTTGATGCTTCGGCTTTAAAAGAACTGAAAGACATTATTTGCAATAATGACGCAGAACAATTTATAGAAATAATACAATGTTATTTGGAGGATACGCCTCAGCGTTTGCAGTCGATTCAGGATGCTATTACTCAAGGAGACGCAAAAACACTACAATTAGAAGCTCATGCTCTCAAATCTAGTAGTGCTATTGTCGGTGCTAAGACTTTATCTGAATTTTGTAAAGATTTAGAAGATTCTGGTCGTAATAAAAACTTAGCAGAAGCCCCATCAAAATTATCCAAAGCAATGACAGAATATCAAAGAGTTGAAGCAGCTTTACAGCTAGAATGTAAGTAATAGGCAAGAGGCAAAAGGCAGGATCGAAGACGTTTTGAAGGTACTTGACTTTTCTGTATGTACTTTGTTTCTAGTCATTATACTTCATTTAATTGATTGAATTTATTGAATTATTCTTATGCTTTCACTGTCCCCCACTCTTCAAGCTCGACTTTCCCAACCTTTAAAAATCGGCTCATTTGAAGTCAAAAGCCGGGTGTTACAATCACCATTATCCGGGGTGACAGATTTGGTATTTCGGCGTTTAGTGCGGCGTTATGCACCAGATTCAATGATGTATACGGAAATGGTAAACGCCACGGGGTTGCATTATGTCAAACAACTACCAAAAATTATGGAGGTAGACCCCAACGAACGCCCTATTAGTATTCAGTTATTTGATTGTCGTCCTGATTTTTTAGCCGAAGCAGCAGTTAAAGCAGTAGCAGAAGGTGCGGATACTGTTGATATTAATATGGGTTGTCCAGTTAATAAAATCACTAAAAATGGTGGTGGTTCTTCCTTATTAAGACAACCGGAAGTAGCTGAAGCTATTGTGCGGGAAGTTGTGAAAGCTGTTGATGTTCCCGTAACCGTGAAAACCCGCATTGGTTGGAATGATAAAGAAATTACCATTCTTGACTTTGCTAAAAGAATGGAAGATGCGGGTGCAAAAATGATTACCGTGCATGGTAGAACCCGCGCTCAAGGTTACAATGGTAACGCTCGTTGGGAATGGATAGCCAAGGTAAAAGAAATCTTATCTATTCCTGTAATTGGAAATGGGGATATTTTCTCAGTTGAAGCGGCGGTAAGATGTTTAGAAGAAACCGGTGCAGATGGGGTGATGTGTTCCCGTGGAACTTTGGGTTATCCGTTTTTAGTCGGTGAAGTTGACCATTTCTTAAAGACTGGGGAATTATTACCAGCGCCCACACCCATAGAACGTTTACAATGTGCCAGAGAACATCTTTATGCTTTATGGGAGTATAAAGGCGATCGCGGAGTTCGTCAAGCCCGTAAACATCTCACCTGGTATGCTAAAGGTTTCACGGGTGCAGCAGACCTGCGCGGACAATTAAGTTTAGTAGAAACCGTGCAACAAGGTTTAGATTTAATTGATAAAGCAATAGAAAAAATATCCTCCGGTTATGAACCAGAAGATTGGGGACTGGGGACTGGTGACTGGTGACTGGGAAAAAATTTTAGATTTTAGATTTTAGATTTTAGATTGGAGTTATTTGTATTCTTCCCAATCACCAATCACCAATCACCAATCACCAATCACCAATCACCAATCACCGCTTACTTACTCTCAGTAAAATCAGCATCAATCACATCATCACCACCACCGGAAGGAGGAGTAGAACCACCACCAGCACCGGGACCTTCAGCACCAGGAGCAGCACCACCACCAGCTTGTTGATAGATATTGCTACCTACTGCAAACAACGCTTGTTGCAATTCTGGTGTGAGTTTCTTGATTTGCTCATCATCTTCCTTAGCTACTGCTTCCCGCAAATCTTTCACCAAAGCTTGAACCTTGGTTTTATCAGCTTCTGGAACCTTATCACCTAATTCTTCCAATTGCTTCTCAGCTTGGTAAGCTAAAGAGTCAGCTTGGTTCTTGCGTTCAATTTTCTCACGACGTTCTTTGTCCGCAGATGCGTTGCGTTCAGCTTCCTGTACCATGCGTTCCACATCATTTTTATCCAAGGTGGAAGCACCAGTAATGCTGATAGATTGTTCCTTACCAGTTCCCTTATCTTTTGCAGTAACGTTGAGGATACCGTTAGCATCAATGTCAAAGGTAACTTCAATTTGAGGTACACCACGGGGAGCAGGAGGAATACCATCTAAGCGGAAAGTTCCCAAACTCTTGTTATCGTTAGCAAACTCCCGTTCACCTTGCAGAACATGAATTTCTACGTTGGTTTGACCATCAACCGCAGTGGAGAATACCTCAGATTTTTTGGTAGGAATAGTTGTGTTACGAGGAATAATCTTGGTCATCACTCCACCCAAGGTTTCCACACCCAAGGATAGAGGAGTTACGTCTAACAACAAGATACCTGTAACGTCACCAGCAAGCACACCCGCTTGAATAGCAGCACCCACAGCTACCACTTCATCAGGGTTAACGCTTTGGTTAGGGTCTTTACCCAACACCCGTTTTACTACTTCCTGAACTGCGGGAATACGAGTAGAACCACCAACTAAAACAACTTCATCAATATTGCTCTTGTTTAACTTAGCATCTCTGAGAGCATTTTCTACAGGAATGCGACAACGGTCAATTAAATCGGAACAAAGTTCTTCAAAAGTTGCACGAGTTAAAGTAGTATCCAGGTGTTTTGGACCATCCTGGGTAGCGGTAATGAAGGGAAGGTTAATTTCCGCTTGGGTAACGCTGGATAGTTCAATTTTGGCTTTTTCCGCAGCTTCAGTCAGACGTTGTAAAGCTTGTTTATCTTTGCGGAGGTCAATACCTTCTGCTTTTTTGAATTGTTCTGCTAAGAAGTCAACTATTTTTTTATCGAAGTCGTCACCACCCAAGTGGGTATCACCAGAGGTTGCTAATACTTCAAATACACCATCACCAACTTCTAATACAGATACGTCGAATGTACCACCACCTAAGTCAAATACCAGGATGGTTTCGTTGCTCTTTTTATCAAAACCGTAAGCTAGAGAAGCGGCGGTAGGTTCGTTGATAATCCGTAATACTTCAATACCAGCGATTTTACCAGCGTCTTTGGTTGCTTGACGTTGGGAGTCGTTGAAATAAGCAGGAACGGTGATAACTGCTTGGGTAACGGTTTCACCCAGATATTTACTAGCGTCTTCTACCAGTTTGCGGAGAACTTTAGCGGAAATTTCTTCTGGTGCAAATTGCTTACCAGCACCGGGAGAATCTAGTTTAACGTTACCACTGCTGCTGAGAACTTTATAAGAAACTTCTGTAGCTTCGTTGGTAACTTCGTCAAAACGGCGACCGATGAAACGTTTTACAGAATAAAAAGTATTTTCGGGGTTCATCACCGCTTGACGTTTAGCGATTTGACCTACTAAATTATCACCATTTTTCGCAAACGCCACAACAGATGGTGTGGTTCTAAAACCTTCAGCGTTAGCAATTACAGTGGGTTTACCACCTTCCATCACTGCTACGCAAGAGTTAGTTGTACCTAAGTCAATTCCTACTACTTTTGCCATTTTGGGTGCTGCTTCCGTATAACTACAAATGAATGGGATTATAAAGGACTAAATGTTTGAACCTTATATTTGAACCTTATGTTTGAACCTTTTGAACCAACTGATTGAAAATAAGCAGTCAGTCCAGCATGGTTGCGCTAGTCTGGGGTGAAAACCACAAATTACGCTGATATATATACTGAACTTATGTAGCCAGTCCATGAAGGGTGGTTTCCCGAACCTCCCGAACCTTGGATGGGACGGTTTATTTTAAAGGTTGTTTTTAGTTGGTTCATGGATTGAACTGCTGTTACTCTGAATAATGTATGAGAATTAATACGTTCAGGAATTGGGGTGAACCGTAATTTCTAAGTCGTATTTGCCGTCAAAGTGGGATAATGGTGATTGGTGACTGGTGATTGGTGATTGGTGATTGGGGAGAGAATAAATAATGATGGTAAATCAGCAACAAGTAGGTCAACATAATTAAAAGTAAAATAGAAGTGTATAAAGTGGACATATCCCTGATTTCTTAAAGAAGTTGGGGATATGGATATTACGTTTTTTCAGGTTGAGTTACTTAGCAAAAGTAAAATTTTCCCAGTGGCAATTTCCCAAATCTCAATTATCCATAGTGAAAACTGACAGCATATTTTACCGACTTTTTCAAGAGTTTCCGAGTATATTTTTTGAATTAATTGGTCAGAAAACACAAACCGCAGCGGCCTATAAATTCTCATCTGTGGAAATTAAACAAACCGCTTTTCGCATAGATGGGGTTTTTCTACCAAAACAAGATGTACAAAACCCGATTTATTTCGTGGAAGTGCAGTTTCAAGACGATGCGCGAATTTATTACCGTTTATTCTCGGAAGTTTTTTTATACCTACGTCAATATCAACCTCAAAATCCTTGGAGGGGGGTTGTTATTTATCCCAGTCGCAATTTAGATACAGCAGATACTCAACATTACAGTGAATTTTTCACCAGTCAGCGTGTCAGCCGAATTTATCTAGATGAACTGGGTGAAAGTGCATCTTTACCCATTGGTATTGCTACGATAAAATTAATCATCGAAGATGAAAACAAAACAATTACCACAGCTAAAGAGTTAATCAACAGAACCAAGCAGGAAATCAATCATGACAAACAACGACAGTTATTAGAATTGGTAGAAACTATCTTGGTTTACAAGTTTCCTAGAATGAGTAGAAAGGAGATGGAAGCTATGTTTAGTCTAAGTGATTTGAAACAAACAAAGGTTTATCAAGAAGGACGTGAAGAAGGACGTGAAGAAGGACGTGAAGAAGGAAGCTTGGAAGCAAAATTAGAAGCTGTTCCTAGATTATTAGCTTTAAATTTAACTGTGGAACAAATTGCCCAGGCTTTGAATTTAACAGTTGAAACTGTGCAGAAAATTGCTGAAGGGATGCAAAATTAGTAAGTAATCAGTCATCAGTAATCAGCTATTATTTGGGATTGATGAGGAATTTTAGCTGATTGCTGACTGCTGATAGCTGAATGCTAGGATAAATCGGCAATTAATTTAATAACTCTTTCCTTTACCTCATCTCTGATACGCCGAAATGTGTCAATATTCTCACCTTGAGGATCATCTAATTGCCAATCTGCAAACACTTCTCTTAATAACCATTCCTGGGGTAAATTTACCCCACAACCACATAAAGAAATCACAGTATCAAAATCTTCTGGGTTAAAGTTTGTGAAAGGTTTAGAAGTTTGACTACTAATATCAATGCCCACTTCTAACATAACTTGTACAGTAATTGGATCTACTTCACTGGCTGCTAAACCAGAACTATAAACTTCTATTTTTCCCTGTCCCAAAGTTTTAGCAAAACCTTCCGCCATTTGGGAACGACGGGAATTTTTATTACACACAAACATTACTTTTTTCATGGTTTTTTAATTGATAAACAACCAACACAGAAGACACAGACTGGAAAAATCAAACCTGATATGTTTGATAACATCTAATACCAATTCTGTATGAAGATGCACAAAATTATATAACGAACCGCAAAGAACGCAAAGGACACAAAGTGAAGAGAGTTTTAGAGAGTTTTTGGAGTGGCTAAGTTTATTTTTTCTTTCATTGGTATGCTCCTGTTTTCTCCTAAATCTTGATCAACTAATTATTAGCACTAAAAACATTAATACAACGCGGATCTGGTAATGTCGCTTTTTCCGGTTCTCTGGGAAACCATGCTGCTGTGCGTTTACAAAATTCCACCAACATCAACATTACCGGAACTTCAATTAAAACCCCTACCACCGTTGCTAGTGCTGCACCAGAATTTAAACCAAATAACATGACTGCTGTGGCGATCGCAACTTCAAAATGATTACTAGCACCAATTAAAGCTGCTGGGGCTGCATCTTCATAGGATATATTTAATTTTAATGCGGCTACATAACTAATTAAAAAAATGAAATTAGTTTGGATAAACAAAGGAACAGCTATTAATAAAATATGCAAAGGATTTTTAACAATTAATTCTCCTTTGAAAGCAAATAGCAAAACTAAAGTAATTAACAAAGCTGAAATTGCCACAGGAGAAAGATATTTTAAAAATTGTCTTTCAAACCATTGTCTACCTTTATATTTAAAAATCCAATAACGGCTATACATTCCTGCTGCTAAAGGCAAACCAACATAAATTAACACCGATAAAACAATAGTTTGCCAAGGTACTGTTAAATCATTTGCTGCTAGTAACCATCGCCCCAACGGTGCATACAAAAATAGCATAGTTAAAGAATTAACTGCTACCATTACTAATGTATGACCTTGATTTCCATAGGCAAGATATCCCCACATTAAAACCATTGCGGTACAAGGCGCAATTCCTAATAAAATCGTACCAGCTATGTAGGAATTAGCTAAACTAATTTCACTACCTCTAATTATTTCTGTACCTGTAATTAATGGTTTAAATAACCAACCTAAAAAGAACTGAGAAAATACTACCATTGTGAATGGTTTAATTAACCAATTCATGACTAAAGTGAGAATTACAGGTTTTGGCGCACGCAGGGCATTTACAGCTTGGGTAAAGTCTATTTTCACCATGATCGGGTACATCATGAAAAACAGACAGATAGCAATAGGAATGGAAACTTGATAAATACTAATAGCGTCAAGTGTGACAGCAATACCTGGAAATAAACGACCTAAACCAATTCCTACTAAGATACAAATAAACACCCAAACAGTGAGGTATTTTTCAAAAAAGCTGAGATTGCTTTTAGCCTTGATTGGAGTTATATTGTCTCCGTGATGTAGATTCATATAGTCCTCCAAAACTCTAATAAATTCACAGCAACATTACACACTCAAGGAAATTAACATCTGTCACCTGTCAACTGTCACCTGTCAACTGTCACTTAATTTCTATTCTCCATCTCCACCTTTCCAAGCAATATTTTTACTAGGTTGGGGGTTAGGTAACTTGAGAGAAACTAAAGCTGCTGCTAAGACAAAAACCATTGATGTCCACAGACAACCAACTAAACCAAATAATTGATAAACTAAACCGGATAATACTGTACCTGCAAGACGACCACCGGAGTTAGCCATATAATAGAAACCAACGTTTAAGGCTACTTTATCATCATCAGTAAATGCCAAAACCAGGTAAGAATGAACTGCGGAATTAAAGGCAAATACCACACCAAATAAAAGTAGTCCACTAATAATAACTATATTAGCAGGTAAATTGATTTGGAGAGCAAGAGCGATCGCACAAGGAACAGCAGTTAAAGTAAATGTCCAAAACTGGATAGTTTGAGATTCCGGTGGACGACCAGAACCGAATTTTTGTAATAAATTAGGTGCTAAAAATTGCACAATTCCATAGCCAATTACCCAACAAGCTAAAAACCCACCCACTTGATAAAAAGACCAACCTAAAACCTCACGTAAAAATACAGGTAAACCCACTACAAACCACACATCCCGCGAACCAAATAGAAAGAACCTAGCCGCAGATAAAATATTAATTTCCTGACTTTTAGAAAACAGTTGACTAAATTTAACCTTCTTCTTAATTTTGCCCATACCCTGGGGTAATAATAAACCAGTGAACATAATTAAAAATAGTCCACCTGCCATAATTAACAAAGCATTGACAAAACCAAATACAGATAACAAAGCACTACCAACAAAAAAACCAACGCCTTTTAAAGCATTTTTAGAACCCGTTAAAACAGCCACCCATTTAAACAAAGAAGACTGGGCATCTTGAGGAACAACCAAACGAATAGCACTTTTAGAACTCATCTTAGTTAAATCTTTAGCAATGCCTGAAAATGCCTGGGCTACCATTACATAAAAAACTGCAAACCACTGCACCCACTCAGGATTTAAAAAAGACAACATTACCAAAGAAAAAACCTGTAAACCGATACCACTATAAAGAGTAACTTTCAATCCAAATTGCGAACCTATCCAACCGCCCAAAAAATTAGTAACAATTCCAAAAACCTCATAAAACAGAAATAAAAACGCAATTTGTAAAGGTGTATAACCGATTTTATTGAAATACAATAAAACCAACATCCGCAAAGCACCATCAGTAACAGTAAACCCCCAATAAGCCAGGGTAACTAAAGCATAATTTCTTAAATTTGCACCCGAACCAGTAGTAGAAGCCATGATTAAAATCTCTAATTTTCTTTGTCTCTCTGCGACTCTGCGTCTCTGCGTGAGAAAAAATATTTAGGGTAGGAAACCCACCCTTTAAAAACCATTATTTCTGCAAACTTAAAGCTACTTTTTTAGCTAATTCCGCCATCCGGTTAGCATAACCCCATTCATTATCATACCAAGCTAAAATTTTCACCTGAGTTTCATCAACAACCATCGTAGAAAGGGCATCAATAATGGAAGAACGAGGATCATCTTTATAGTCAATTGACACTAAAGGACGTTCTTCATAACCCAAAATTCCCTTTAATGGTTCTTGTTCGGAAGCTGCTTTCAATAAACCATTAATTTCTGCTATTGTTGTGGGTCTCACAACTTCAAAAACACAATCTGTTAAGGAAGCATTCAACAAAGGAACACGCACAGCTAAACCATTCAATTTACCATTTAATTCTGGATAAATTAAACCAATAGCTGTAGCTGAACCAGTAGATGTAGGAATTAATGAAAGACTTGTTGCCCTAGCCCGACGCAAATCTTTATGAGGTGCATCAACAATAGTTTGAGTATTAGTATTATCATGAATTGTGGTAATAATTCCATGCTTAATTCCTAAGCCTTCATGAATTACTTTGACGACAGGTGCTAAACAGTTGGTAGTACAAGAAGCGGCGGTTAAAAGATGATGTTCGTCAGGTTGATATAAATGATCATTTACCCCCATAACAATATTTAACGCCCCTGCTTTTACAGGTGCTGCAACAATTACTTTTTGCACACCTCTTTTGAAATAAGGGTTAAGAGTTTCTGGACTTCTAAACTTTCCTGAACATTCTAAAACAATATCAACTCCAAATTCTTCCCAAGGAACTTCACCAGGTTGGGAATATTCACTAAAAGTTAAGGGTTTATTATCAATAAATACTCTGTTTTCTACAGCTTCAACTTCTTTTTCCCACTTTCCATGTACAGAATCAAATTTGAGTAAATGCGCTGCTGTTACTGCACCACCTTTAAGTTCATTTATATGTACAAATTCTATTTCTGGACAACTCCAAGCAGCGCGAACTGCTAAACGTCCCATGCGGCCAAAGCCATTAATTCCTACACGAATTGTCATTTTAAAATTCCTTTTGTTTACGCAATAATTCCCCAATACTTAAATCAAATTGTGATTTTCCAGCAAATACTGTTCCGGCTTTACCGTTATGTAAATGCACATAATCAATTTTGTAGGCTTCCTCTGATAAAGGTACAGAACCTACAGAATTAACTATTGTTGGTGCTTTTTGTAAATAGAAATCTACAAATTTATAAATATCTCCCTGGTTTTGATTAGACCAAATATTTACATATATAAATAAAGGTCTAGACAGTGGTTGATATTTAGATTTTTCTACTGTTTCTTGTGATGGTAAAATTGCCCCTTTACCGTTATTAACAGCTACCACTTTTAATTTATCTTGGTTTTTTTCATAGTATGCGTAGCCAAAATAACCCAAGGCGTTGGGATCTTTGTTGATGCCTTCTACTAAAACATCGTCGTCTTCGCTGGCTGTGTAGTCGTTACGGCTGGCTTTTTCTTTACCAATTATTGCTTCTGTAAAGTAGTCAAATGTACCAGATTTTTTACCAGCACCGTATAAATTCAGAGGACGATCTGGCCAAGAACTACGTATTTGATTCCATTTGGTAATTTTTCCTTCGGCCGCAGCTTCCCACATTTTTTTTAATTCTGCTACGGTAATATCTTTTGCCCAGTCATTTTGCGGATGTACGGCAATGGTTAAGGCATCGAAAGCAATGGGTAATTCTATGTATTTGATACCATTCTTATTACACATTGCCATCTCCGCTTGAGAAATTGGTCGAGAGGCATTATTTATATCTGTTTTACCATCACAGAATTTTTCAAACCCTCCCCCAGTACCGGAAATGTTTACTTGTACTTGGGTGTTGTTTTTGGTGTTGGCTGTAAATTCTTTGCCGATCGCCTGGGTAATGGGATATACTGTACTTGAACCGTCAATTTTAATGATTGATACAGTCCCGGAAGTAGCGGCTGTTGCAGTTTGTGGTGACTGCTGAATATTGCTGGAAGTGTCAGGTGTACTGGTACAACTGCTGGCTAATGCTAACATTCCCACCGCTAGGACTAATCTTTGTGCCGTTGTTTTCACTGACTTTACCTGTCTGCTTGATAATATATCTTTGTATTCATCATTTCAAAAAAATTTGATATGTCAAGTAAGAGAATAGCATAATACACAAAAATTAATCAAAAAAAATTGATGGATTGGCTACTGAAGACTAGAAAGAGGTTTTGCCAGTGTTGCTTACTCACAACAAGAACGACGGGGAGAAAGTACAGGATTACGGTGAATATCGGCTAAATACTGTTCTAAAACCTGAAATTGAGGTAAGTTGAGACTATAATAAATCCAGCGTCCTTCTTGACGGGCATTAACGAGATTTGCTTCTTTGAGATTTTTCAGGTGAAAGGATAGTTTTGATTGACTAATATCTAAAATGTCGCATAGATCACAGACACATAGTTCACGCTGACGCAGTAATTCTATTACTTTAATTCTAATAGGTTCAGATAGGGCATGAAAGCCGGCGATAATGAAGCTAGGAGTTGTAGTTGTGGGGGTGATCATTAATTTCTCAAATACTAAAGAGGATTCCTATATAAAGATAGGACACAGTATAACCAATCAAGTTATATTATAAAAGTTATACAGTCTTTTGCCACAGTTTATGATCTGCTGCTTAAATCCAGAGTGTACCCAACCTATCAACCCTGATGATAACAAATTCTGTCAAACTTGCAGAACTCCCTTAATACCATTATTAATCAATCGCTTTCGGGTTTTGCGGGTGCTATCTACTGAAGGTGGTTTTGGTAGAAATTATTTAGCGGAAGATACTCAGAAACTGAATGAAACTTGTGTTATCAAGCAATTTGCACCCAAACAATCAGGAAGTTACGCATTAAAAAAAGCGGTTGAATTATTCAACGCAGAAGCTAAACTCTTACAAGATTTAGGTGAACATCCCCAAATACCTGCGCTGTTTGCTTATTTTGAAGATAACGGTTTTCTGTATTTAGTGCAGCAGTTTATTAAAGGTGAAAATTTATTCAATGAATTAACCCAAAAAGGAACATATAACGAAACTCAAATTCAAGAATTATTACTAGATTTATTACCGATTTTAAAATTTATTCATGAGCGTGATGTAATTCATCGAGATATTAAACCTCAGAATATCATGCGCCGAGAAAGTGATGGTAAATTGGTGTTAATTGATTTTGGAGCATCTAAAGAATTAACATCTACAGTTCACACGCAAATTGGAACAACCATAGGTTCTTACGGTTATAGTCCTTATGAACAAATTAAGGAAGGTAAAGCTTATCCAGCTAGTGATTTATTTGCTTTAGGTGTAACTTGTTTTCATCTATTCACAGGAAATTCACCTTTTGAACTTTGGGCAAAAAATGGTTTTGCATGGGTGAATGATTGGCGGAAATCTTCATCTAATTCTGTGAGTAAGGAACTGGGGATAGTTTTAGATAAGTTGTTGAAATTTGATGTTAATGAACGTTATCAAGCTGCGGATGAAGTTCTTAAAGATTTAGAAGTTCCAGAGACACTTGCAACCCGTCGTGATTTTCTCAAAAATACAGGTTTAGCTATTGGTAGTATCACTACTTTAGGGTTTATATCATCAAAGTTATTTGCTGTAACTCCAGGTAAAGAATCAAATTCAAATTCTCTCAATACTTTTAATTTTGAAGTTGTCACCACCGACGCATCGGGAAAAATCATCAATAAACGCAAATCATCTGCAAGATATTTTACAGAAGACTTGGGAAATAATGTCACTTTGGAAATGGTGGAAATACCAGGAGGAACATTTATGATGGGTTCACCGGAAACTGAAGCAAAACGAGATTCCAATGAAAGTCCTCAACATCAAGTGACTGTTCCTGGTTTTTTCATGGGTAAATATGAAGTGACACAAAAACAATATCAAGCGATTATGGGAAGTAATCCTTCTTACTTCAAAGGTGAAAACCGTCCTGTTGAAAGAGTAACCTGGGATGATGCGGTTGCTTTTTGTGAAAAGTTAAGCAAAAAAACAGGAAAAAAATACACTTTACCTAGTGAAGCACAATGGGAGTATGCTTGTCGAGCCAGAACGATTACACCTTTTTATTTTGGTGAAAGTATTACCCCAGATTTGGTAAACTATGATGGTAATTATTCTTATGGTTCTGCTCCTAAAGGTCTATATCGTACACAAACCACAGATGTAGGAAGTTTTTACCCTAATGCTTTTGGTTTGTATGATATGCACGGTAATGTATGGGAGTGGTGTTTAGATGATTATCAAGATAACTATAAGAATGCGCCTATAGATGGTAGTTATTTGATTAATAACGTTCAAAAAAATAAACTGGTTCGTGGAGGTTCTTGGTTATTGATTGCTAGAAACTGTCGTTCTGGTGAACGTTGGAGATACTTCCGTGATATTAGGTTTAGCGACTTGGGTTTTCGTGTGGTTTTGATTTCTAAGACTTAGTAAACAGTCAATACTGTTCGGTTAAGGATTTTTGTAGGTTGGGTTGAACAAAGTGAAACCCAACAAACACCTGTAAATGTTGGGTTTCGTTCCTCAACCCAACCTACCCAATCTCATGGTTTTGAGCTTAACCGACAAGTATTGAGTAAACAGTTGCATTTCTGTCTTATTTTTTATTACTGTATTTGTCATAATCAGGATGTCCAGGATTTAAGGATTTACTGGATTTTTGTCATATCTATTTTCTTCAATTATTTAATAAATTAGTTATTAAAATTCTGAAAATTTGATATTTAATGATATTCACTGATTCAGATTCATTGAATGAAATTATATTCATTTATAATCAATCATCAAAAATCTTGATACAGACAATTAAAATCTGAACGATAACAAATAACTCCCCATCCTGTAAATCCTAAAATCCTGGATATCCTGATTCAGAAAATTCAAATTATCTGCGTTCATCTGCGTTCATCTGCGTTTTCCATCCTGTAAATCATCAAATCTTAGATATACTGATTCAGACAAAAATCATCTACATTTACCAATTATCAAATCCTACTCTTATGTTAAAATTAATTCAATGTATATTCTGGAGTTACTATGGAAAGCACTCAAGCAGTGATTAACCCCACTACTCCCACAAATCAAGATATTCATACACCTAAATTTACATTACCAGATCATACACAACTACCTGATTCAGATGGTACTTTCGTGAAAAACTTCCAGGAACATCCCCAAAGTATTGTTTTAACGAGTTCCATTGAACCAATTTTACAAAAAATACATCCTGATGGTAACTATTGTATTGGACAGGATAGCGGTATTTATTGGCGGTTAACAGATCCACCAGAAAAAGGTGCAGAAGCTCCAGATTGGTTTTATGTACCTAATGTACCACCAAAACTGAATGGAGACTATCGGCGCTCCTATGTGTTATGGAAAGAATTTGTAGCACCATTAATAGCTATTGAATTTGTTTCTGGGAACGGGGAAGAAGAAAGGGATAAAACTCCTCCCAGTAAAACAGCAAAAGCTGGGAAATTTTGGGTTTATGAACAAGCAATTCGCATTCCTTTCTATGGAATTTTTGAAGCGAGAAAAGCGTTACTAGAAGTTTATCGTTTAGTAGATGGAAGTTATCAAAAGATCCAACTTAATGAAAGAGGACATTTTTCGATTCCTCCTATGGGTGTGGAATTAGGTTTAATAGAAGATGACGGTGTACCTTGGGTACGTTGGTGGGATGATGGGGGGAATTTGTTGTTAACTGGTGATGAAAGAGCTATTGTTGAAAAACAAGCTCGTTTAGAAGCTGAAGAAATTGCCCAACAAGCAAAATTAGCACAGCAACAAGCAGAAGAAATTGCCCAACAAGAACGACAACAAAAGGAGAAGTTAGCAGCTTATTTAAGGTCTTTAGGTGTTAATCCTGATGATATTTAAAAGATAGGATAAGGGGTAGACACGGGGGCGCTACCCCTACGTTAATTATACAGAAACGACTGCTTCTTGTTGATAACAAATTCCTGCTTGTTTAAATCTTTGTAAAGCTTCACCCAAGCGATCGCAATCTGCAATTAAACTAATTCTTACATATCCTTCACCACCTGGACCAAAAGCATTTCCAGGAGTAACTACTACACCTGTTTTTTGCAGTACATCTAAAGCAAAATCTGTAGAACCCATACCGACAGGACATCTTACCCACAAATACATGGTAGCTTTACTTTTAGGAATATTCCAACCTAATTTTCCTAAACCATCTATCAAGAAATCTCGACGGGTGCGGTAACGAGTTTGCACTTCTTGTAAATAAGAATCTGGTAATTCTAAAGCGGTTTCTGCTGCTGTTTGTAATGCGGAAAAAATGCCATAATCTAAGTTAGTTTTTAAGGTTCTTAAACCTTGAATAATGTGACGATTTCCGACTACAAAACCAACCCGCCAACCTGCCATGTTATAAGTTTTTGATAAGGTGTGAAATTCCACACCAATATCTTTTGCACCAGGAATTTCTAATAAACTTGTAGGTTGATAACCATCAAAAGCTAATTCTGCATAACATAAATCATGCACTAACAGAATTTCATACTTTTTAGCAAAAGCAACAATTTCTTCAAAAAATTCACGGGGTGCGGTGGCTGCGGTGGGATTACTGGGATAATTGAAATAAAGAATTTTGGCTTTTTGTGCTACTTCTTCGGGAATAGAACTTAAATCAATTAACCAGTTATTTTCTTCCTTTAAAGTGATATTGTGAATGACACCACCAGCGATAATTGGACCACGAAAATGGACGGGGTAAGATGGGGATGGTACTAAGACAATATCACCAGGATTGATATAGGCGATCGCCAAATGTCCTAAACCTTCCTTAGAACCCAACAAAGGCAAAGCTTCACTATCAGGATCTAAAACCACATTGTAACGGCGATTGTACCATTTAGTAATTGCCTTGCGGAAATTAGCAGTACCTTCAAAGGGTGGATAACCATGATTAGCAGGATTTTGTAAAGCTTGCATCGCTGCTTCTATCACCGGTTGAGGTGTTGCACCATCAGGGTTTCCCATTCCCAAATCAATCAAATCTAAACCTTGTTCTCTTGCTTTTGCTTTGAGTTCATCCAATCTAGCAAAAACATAAGGCGGTAATTTCTGTATTCTTTCTGCGGGAGTAATCCAACTTAAACTCATTCTAAAAACCTCGGAATAGGTGATTGGTGATTGGGGATTGGGGATTGGTGATTGGGGATTGGTGATTGGGGATTGGTGATGCAATGAGAGGATTGTGGATTTTCGATTATATTTCATTAACTATCCAGAATCTAAAATCTAAAATTTTTCCCCCAGTCACCAGTCACCAGTCACCAGTCAACAATCACCCATTTTTCACTTTTAATTGATTTGGTGCAGTAGTAGAAACCATTGCGGCCATTAACTGTTCTAAAGCAACGGGAAAAGGTAATCTGTGAATATCAGAATTTGGTGCTAAAGTAATTTCTGCGGCTGTTTGCAATTCAGTTAAGGTAATATTTCCTAATCCCAAATCTGCTAATGTTTTGGGTAATCCAATCTCTGCATAAAACTTTAATAACTGTTGTCTTGCTGCATCTGCAAGTTGATTACTTTGTAGCATTTCTTCTAATCGCAGTTGTACTAAAATCCCATAAGCTACTTTTTCGCCGTGAATGCTACCATGTCCGCAGATATGAGTTAAACCATTATGTACTGCATGGGCAGCTACTGTACGACATTGTGCGCCACCTAAACCACCGATGACACCGGCTAATAATACGGTAGCATCTACAACTTCTCTCCATACTTCACTACCAGGAGATTGTAAAGCTGCTGCGGATTTTTGCAGTAAAATATCTCTTAAAACTCTTGCTTGTTGGACTGCGGCAATGATTAAAGTGTCTTGTAAATGTCCACTACTTACCGATGCTTCATACCATTTGGCGATCGCATCTCCAATACCTGCAACTAATGTCCTTTGAGGTGCAGTTTGAATCAAATCATAATCCAAAATCAGTAAATCAGGACAACGGCATAAACCCACATCATACAAAAACGCCCCTGATTCAGAATATACATTAGATAAAGCCGTCCACGCTGCACAGGTAGCCGCCGAAGTAGGAATTGTGACAATTGGTAATTGTAATTGATGGGCGACTAACTTAGCTGTATCTAAAGCCTTACCACCACCTACACCAATAATGATATCTGCTTTATGTTCCTTTGCAGCTTTGCGTAAAGCCTTTAAAGTTGCTTCACAGCAGTCTGCACCATAAGAACTAGCAACCGTATCTAAATTTTCAGCTTGGAAAATCGGTTGTAAACTTTCCTGAAAAATACTGAGAGTGCGATTTCCGGCGACAATTAAAGGACGAGTTCCCAAACGGGTAATTTCCACCACTGCGGAAGGGAGTACACCCCCACCCCGAATGACTTTAGCCGGAGCGATGGTCAATGTCAATAATGTACTAGCGGTTTGAGTAGACAAGGCTGGAGTAAAAGATTGATTAGGTATCATAAATAATATGTCAAAACTTGATATTCTTCATACAATCAGACTAATGATTCAGGTTTCTGGTAGCGACATCCATAGAAAGCTATTACTAATAGGGAAAATTCCTAAGTTTTAATATCTTAATATAAAATTAATCTTGATTGTATTGTAAGTCACAAAAAAATCTCTGGTTTGGTGAAAGGCGGGTGCAGTCAGGATCACACCTAATCACCAATCACCAATCACCATTTTAAGCTTTAGCTTCTGGCAATTGTGCAAATTTATCTAAGTAAACTTCTACGGACATTTCAGGATCTGCACGAGTTACCAAAGTTCGTTCTACCTTACCCAAGTAAACTGGTATAGATATTCCTGGTTCTGGGTGGATAATGGTACGGGCGCGAATTGTCAGTTGGTTGTTTCCGCCAGCACCTAAGCGCCCATAGGAATAAAGATTACTGGCAGCTTGGCGTAAAGTTGCTTCTAATTCTTCTGGGGTAATTTCTGGTGTTGTGGCAATTACCGCCTGGTTAGAACCGTTATCATAAACTAGGGTGTATTTAACAGCACCGGGAATGACTGTCCGACTCAGAGGTACTAAAGACAGGGAAAATAAACCTGCGGTTAACACGATCATAAAGCCGGTTGTACCCACCAGCCGAAAGCGTATACCCCATTTGAGGATAAAAGCCAAAATTGTCAGGACTGCAAATGCTATGGTAGCAATTCCTGACCATTGGGTGTATTGGAGAAAATCAGCTGTTGTAGGCATAAGGTTTTAATTACGGATATACCCATTTTACTAAAAAAATGGGTTGAAAGCCTTGCCCTTCTAAGGTGGGGGGTATGTCAATAGACCTCTCCAAAATAGAATGTATTAATTTGTCATAAGTTGTAGGGGCGAAGCTTATGGTAAAACGGAAGAAAAAACAAATGCAGTTTGATTAATTAAGATTGGTTAAATGGGCATTAGGTCTAGTTAGCAGGAGGTACAAAGTTTTCATGTAACAAGCTGACGGATAGCTGTTCCCTGTTGATAACTGATACAAAAAATTATTGCCAATTCAGGTAAGCTGAAAACAGCAGTTTTCATCCTTAAAACCATGACAGTCAAACATCCCGCAATTTTAGCCTTAGACTTTGATGGAGTGATTTGCGATGGACTAATTGAATATTTTGAAGTAGCTTGGCGTACTTATTGTCAAATTTGGTCTTCTAGTAAGAAGACATCATCAGAAAATTTAGCTCAAAGATTTTATCGTTTACGTCCTGTAATTGAAACTGGTTGGGAAATGCCTGTTTTAATTAAAGCTTTAATTAATGGTTTTACTGATGAGGAAATTTTACAAGATTGGTTAAAAATTACCCCAGCAATTTTAACAGCAGATCATCTAGAAGCTAAAGAAATCATGAAAAAACTAGATGGTTTACGGGATGAATGGATAGCAACAGATCTAGAGGGTTGGTTAAGTTTGCATAAGTTCTATCCAGGGGTGATAGAAAGATTAAAATTAACTCTTGCAAGTGGAGTACAATTATTTATTGTCACCACAAAAGAAGGGCGTTTTGTTAAGCAGTTGTTACAACAAGAAGGGGTTAATTTACCAGATACAGCGATTTTCGGTAAGGAAGTAAAACGCCCAAAATACGAGACTTTACGAGAATTAATTTCACAGGAAAAAATTAAATATGAAAATTTATGGTTTGTGGAAGATAGACTCAAAACCTTAGAGTTAGTTAAACAGCAATCTGATTTAAAGGATGTGCAACTATTTTTAGCAGATTGGGGTTATAATACTCAACCAGAACGGGAAGCAGGACAAAATGATTCTCGTATTCGGGTAATTTCACTTTCTGATTTTTCTCAAGATTTTTCTCATTGGTAAATAATTGGTAAATATTAATTATCAGGTGACAGGTGACAGGTGACAGTAAGAAGATAATAGTAGTTCAGAAGTCAGGAGTAAAAATAAATCTTACCAATCACCAATCACCAATCACCAATCACCAATCACCAATCACCAATCACCAATTATGCTTGATTTAACAAAATTAGCGGGACAAATGCAAGGTTTAAGTCAGCATCTTTCCGCAGAAGTTGCTGAAAGTAACCGCCGTTTAGAGTTAGCGAAGGAACACTTAAAACAAGCTTGTAAATGTCAACAAGAGTTAATGGAACGTCAAGAAAAATGGCGCGATCGCATTCTTTTTGCTAATGCTACACCCATCGAACCTTTAGAAACTTGTATTGATATTCCTGTTCCTCCTAAAGTTCATACTGTCATCGCTACCGATGGTTCACAAATTGCCCCTAACCATCATGAAATTGCTTATTGTTACTTATTAAATATTGGCAGAGTCGTTTTACATTACGGTCAAAATAAACACCCACTTCTCGATAGTTTACCGGAAGTATTTTATAAGCCAGAAGATTTATATATCGCTCGTCAATGGGGTTTAAGAACCGAAGAATGGATGAGTAACCGCCGTACAGCTTCGGAAATTACGGTATTATCTGAATTAGCTTGTAGTGTAAAAACCGAAGTTCCAGCTTTAGCAATGGTGGATGGTTCGTTAATATACTGGTTTTTAGATCAATTACCGATGGATGCACGCGATCGCATTTTACCCCCGATTTTAGCAGCTTGGCAACAATTACAAAAAGCCGAAATTCCCATCATTGGTTATCTTAGCGCCGCCCGTAATCTTGAATCTACAAACTTTTTACGGTTGTTAGCTTGTCCCTACCCCGTCCCTGACTGTATCAGTTATTGCCCAGATCAACTAGATCATGTACCATGTAGAAAATTTGAAAACCTGAGAGATACGACTTTATGGACAACCCAGCTAAAACCAGGACAAAGGGGACCCTTATGGCGCAGTAATAACAGGATTTTACAACTTTATGAAGAACAAACAATTTATTTTTGTTATGTTCACGTAGGTACGGAAATTTCCCGGATCGAGTTTCCTGCTTGGGTAGCAAATAGTTCTCAAATGTTAGATCAAGCATTAGGCTTAATGTTAGCACAAGTACAAAAAGGATACGGTTATCCTGTAGCAATTGCGGAAGCGCATAATCAAGCTGTAGTCAGAGGTGGCGATAAAAATCATTTCTTTGCGCTTTTAGAAAGGGAAATGATTAAAGCTGGTATAAAAAATGTTGGTATTTCTTACAAAGAAGCCAGAAAACGGGGAAGTATCGCGTAAAATAATTGATAATTGATAATTGATAATTGATAATTGATAATTGATAATGCGTAAGTCCTATTAATTTTGAAGATTGAGATCCCCGACTTCTCTTATTATTCTATTTTGAGAAGTCAGGGATCTGAATTTCATCTATCACCTATCGCCTATCACCTATCACCTATCACCTATCACCTCTTTATCTACACATTAAATCGGAATAACATTACATCCCCTTCTTTAACAATATATTCCTTTCCTTCACTTCTCACTAAACCTTTTTCCTTTGCAGCATTCATTGAACCATGAGTGACTAAATCATCATAAGCAACGGTTTCTGCACGAATAAAACCCCGTTCAAAATCAGAGTGAATCACACCTGCTGCTTGAGGTGCAGACATTCCAGCATTAATAGTCCAAGCGCGGGTTTCTTTAGGACCAGAAGTGAAATATGTCCGCAAACCTAACAGAGTATAAGTAGCACGAATTAAAGATTTTAAACCGCCTTCTTTTACACCTAAAGATTCGAGAAAATCGGCTTTATCTTCCTCTGGTAATTCTACTAATTCTGCTTCCACTTGAGCAGAAACTATGACAACTTGAGCATTTTCTGTAGATGCAACTTCTCGGACTTTTTCTACAAATTCATTACCCGTTGCTAAGTCATCTTCAGAAACATTAGCAGCGTAAATAATGGGTTTATTTGTCAGTAGTCCTAACCCTTTAATAATGGCGGATTCTTCTTCATTTAAACTTACTTGACGGACTGATTTACCTTCATTTAAAGCTGCTGCTAATTTTTCCAAAACAGTAATTTCAAATTGTGCATCTTTACTGGTGCGTGCTTGTTTACGAGTGCGTTCAATGCGTCTTTCAATTTGCGCTAAATCTGATAAACCCAGTTCTAAATTAATAGTTTCAATATCTCGCACTGGGTCCACAGAACCGGCAACATGAATGATATCATCATTTTCAAAACAACGCACCACATGAACTATGGCATCAACTTCGCGGATGTGGGATAAAAATTGATTTCCCAAACCTTCACCTTGACTTGCACCTTTTACCAAACCAGCAATATCCACAAATTCCACACGCGCAGGTATAATTTGTTCAGAATTGGCAAGTTTGGCGAGAACATTTAACCGGTCATCTGGTACTGAGACAATGCCAACATTCGGTTCAATGGTACAAAAAGGAAAGTTAGCAGCTTCAGCTTTAGCGTTAGCGACTACAGCGTTAAATAAGGTTGATTTTCCGACGTTGGGAAGTCCGACTATTCCGGCTCTTAGCATTTTAGATTTTTAGATGTTGAACTGCAATTATAGGATAATTCAAACAGGTTTCGGGATGGTTTGGGGAATGGGTCTGGGTACTGTTTGCGGTATGGGTTGGGGTATGGTTTGGGGAATAGGTCCGGGAACGGGTTCTGGTACTAGTTCTGGGAACGCAGGAGGAATGTTTGGTTGCGGGGGTGGTTCGGGTTTTGGTAGGGGTTGGGGTTCGGGTATGGAAATGGCACAGGGATAAGTCATGGTCATTTTGGCATGATGCGACTTTCCCAAGCTAGATGATACCTTAATTTATTGGCATCTTCCCAAATGGTTATACTCAAATTTTAAGGATCACGATTTTCCCACAATTCTAACAACCCAACTGTTCCTACAAAAAATGTATAAACTGCATATTTGATGGGGTTGTGATTTTTAGCAGGTGCATAAATAGCGGCGATGATTCCTTCAATAAAATGCGCTGCTAGGGCAATGTGAGCAAGGATTAAAACGGGATTTAATACAGTTGGTAATTGGTGGCTAGTTGTGATTGTTTCGATGTTCCATATTTCTAATCCCATTCCCGCAGTAATTAAGGGGATGGAGATAAATTTGATGATGGTGAATAGTTTTTGTTTGCTAGATTTGATGTCTTTAAAGTTCATGTTGTTTGATTTTTTCAACTAAGAATATTCTACATTTTATCTCATTAAATTATTTATTAATTCATCAATTCTTAAAAGCTCCTGAGTAATTTGCTGTACCGTATTTAGTTCAGTTGCCGGATCAGGGGAAACGCATCTAAATTATCTTGACAAAATACCATATTAGTGAATTGAAAATAGAAACAAAGCGATACCTTCGGTAAGCTACCGCCAACGCACTTCCATTATCCCTAAAAACAGTGATACCTACGGTGAGCTTCGTTAAAGCACCTGAATCATATCTAAAATGGAGACTTTGTATTGCAAAACGATTCAACAAGATACTACTATTTTAAATTTCTCCGCTTATTTCAAAAAACCTGTTTTGGGTTTATCCCAGATTAGGTTTTAAGATAGGAAAAAGTTCAACAATATGTTCTGACTTTAATCAAGATTATCAATATTAAGTGTCTAAATCAGTTTTCAGTGACGAATACAATCAGTTTCGCAAGATGCTTATAGATGCTCGCAAAGTTGCTAATCTTACTCAAGCAGAGTTGTCAGCAAAACTAAGCTGTTGTGCAGCTAGATTGTATAATAGGGAATTAAGTAACTAAGCGATCGCTTCTGAATTATGCCAGCAAAAAACCATCTGTCTCAAGAACAGAGAGAAAAGCTGTTAAAACACCTAAAAGAGCAAGATAATCCTTATGTAAGAGAGAAAATACTAATATTATTGTTGATGAATGATGGGAAAACTTACCAGGAAATAAGTGATTTTTTAAACATAGCATATACAACAGTAG
>NZ_BJCE01000001.1:0-97938 GCF_005402885.1 Sphaerospermopsis reniformis | reverse complement strand
ATGTAGGGGCGTTCGCGAAGCGTGCTGGAAGCATCAGCATTCGGACAATTAATTATCGGTTTTTACCTAAGACTATCATCCGAATGCTTCGCCCTTACTGTGGTCTAAAGACATGAAAACTGCTGTAAAAACCAGAGATATGAGGTAGATAATTAAACAATATCTTACACTAAAGAAGAGAAAAACTTAATATTGAGTATAGAAATTAACTAATAATGAATAAATTAAAACCTCGAAAACAAGCTAATCTATGGTTGGAAAAGTTAATGGCGATCGCAGCCAGTCTTAACTTAGGGTTAGTAGTGTTTGATTTGAGTTACGTACCTTGGCGGGATTTCTATTTTCGCCAACTTCCCCAAATCACCCAGATTTATGACCCGATTAAAGGTATTGAACCCCATCGAGACACGAAAAATTATCTAGAAACAGTAGCAGCTTTAGAAGCACAAGTTAGCCAAACCGGTTTAAACTCCCCTCAAGTAAAAATCAAGTTAGCAGAAATCAGCCGTCTCAGCAACGAGATGATTGATAGTAATCCCTTTGCAGGTGCGGGTAAAAGTGGAACTCTGGAAAAAATTAAAAACCGGATGCGGGAACACATCGGTCAAGAATCAGCCAAACGCGCCTTTGCTACTTTTTGGAGTGTGGAATATTTATCTAAACGGGGTTGGATACAAGAAATTAATTTTTTTAACCAGCAAATTCGTCCAGGCATTGCCTCTAATTATTATCGCAAAATAGGCGAAAATGGCGAATTTATAGATGATTTTTGGTTAATTGATTTACCGTTTGTCGTGATATTTGGCTTAGAATTGCTATTACGTACTTTTTATATAAAACGTCAAAATCGCCATTTAAGCTGGTTAGAAGCGATTTTATGGCGTTGGTATGACCTATTTTTAGTAATTCCCTTTTGGCGTTGGTTGCGAGTTTTGCCAGTATTAGTTCGTCTAGATCAAGCCGGGTTAATTGATCTACATTTAGTGAGAAGGCAAATTCACCAAGGTATAGTAGCCAATTTTGCCGAAGAAATCACAGAAATTGTGGTAGTGCGGGTAATTAACCAAATGCAGGTTTCAATACAGCGCGGTGATATTACTAGGTGGTTATTACAACCGGAAAAAGAGCGTGCCTACATTGATATTAATAATATTAACGAAGTAGAAGCACTTTCAGGACTGTTAATACAAACCATCGTTACTCAAGTCTTACCAAAAATACAACCAGAAATGAATGCCATTTTGCGGCACAATATCGAACTTGCTTTTAGGCAAGTACCTGTTTATCGTAACCTGCTCATGCTGCCAGGAGTAGGACAGGCACAAAATCAGCTAAGTGAACAATTGGCCAATCAAATCACCACAAACCTATATCTTGCCTTGGTTAGCGCCTTTAAAGATCCAGTGGCAGCCCAACTTTCTAGTCAGTTAGTGGAAAAATTTAATACGGTTTTAGGTGCAGAAATCCAGGAAAAACACGTAATTTCAGAGATTCAAAGTTTGCTCAATGACTTTTTAGAAGAAGTGAAAATTAATTATGTTCAACGTCTATCCCAAGAAGATATTGAGCAAATTATCGAACAAACAAGAAGGATGCGATCGCAAGCTACTGTTCCCACATTTATTGATAAAAGCTTTAAAGCATAGAAGTGTAAAGGTGTTGGGTGCATGGGTGTATAGGTAAATTAATAACCCAATCACCAATTACCAGTCACCAATCACTAATGACTAACGAAAAAAATACGCTACACTCATGTTAGGGGCGAACCAATACAGGTTCGTCACAAGACTTCTTGGAAGATATCCCTATCGCCGGAAGTGGGTAGAAGCCCACTTTTTTTATTGAATTTTCCCATGACTCATCCTTTAGTTCCACAAATTATTGAATTGGCGAAACCAGTAGCAGAAGAACTGGGTTTGGAAGTAGTTGGCATAGTTTTTCATACCAACCAACGTCCACCAGTTTTGCGGGTAGATATCCGTAACCCTCAACAGGATACTGGTTTAGACGATTGCGAACGAATGAGCCGTGCTTTAGAAGCCTCCTTAGACGCGACAGAGATGATTCCAGATGCTTACGTATTGGAAGTCTCCAGTCCTGGAATTTCCCGACAATTGAACACAGACAGGGAGTTTATTTCCTTTAAAGGATTTCCCGTGGTGATCTCCACTTCTGAACCCTACGAAGGAAAACAAGAGTGGATTGGTAACTTGATGCGCCGGGATGAAACAAAAATTTACTTAAACCAAAAAGGTCGTGTAGTACAGATACCCCGTTCCCTCGTTACCAGGGTGCAACTCGATGAGGGCAGTTAACTAAAATTGAGATTTTAGATGCAGGGTTTTAGATTCAGGGTTTTAGATACAAATCTAAAATCCCAGATTTAAAATACAAAAAATTGCTGGTTGCTGACATAAAAATTTAAAAATTAAGGAGATGTTGCTTATGTCAATGGTTACTTTACCTGGATTAAAAGATTTAATTGAAAGCATTAGCCGCGAGCGAAATTTACCACGTTTAGCAGTGCAATCATCTATTAGAGAAGCATTACTTAAAGGTTACGAACGTTATCGCCGCGCCCAAAATTTAGAGCGCCGACAATTTGATGAAAATTATTTTGATAATTTTGAAGTAGAACTTGATATTGAAGGAGAAGGATTTCGAGTTCTTTCTACCAAAACAATAGTCGAAGAAGTTACTAATACAGATCATCAAATTTCCTTAGATGAAGTACAACAAGTTGCGCCAGAAGCTCAATCAGGTGATTCTGTGGTCTTAGATGTCACCCCAGATCAAGGAGAATTTGGACGCATGGCAGCCATGCAAACTAAACAAGTGCTGGCACAGAAATTGCGGGATCAACAACGTCAAATGGTGCAAGAAGAATTTCAAGATTTAGAAAGTACCGTTTTACAAGCAAGAGTTTTAAGATTTGAAAGACAATCAGTAATTTTGGCAGTTAGCAGCGGTTTTGGTCAGCCAGAAGTAGAAGCAGAATTACCAAAAAGGGAACAACTACCCAATGATACATACCGTTCCAATACCACCTTTAAGGTATATCTAAAAAAAGTTTCCCAAGGACAACAAAGGGGTCCACAGTTATTAGTATCTCGTGCTGATGCTGGGTTAGTAGTTTATTTATTTGCCAACGAAGTCCCAGAAATTGAAGACGAAGTAGTGCGAATAGTGGCAGTAGCTAGAGAAGCAAATCCTCCTTCCCGTTATGTCGGTCCACGGACTAAAATAGCAGTAGATACACTTGATCGAGATGTAGACCCAGTTGGAGCTTGTATTGGCGCGAGGGGATCACGCATTCAAGTGGTAGTCAATGAATTGCGGGGTGAAAAAATAGATGTAATTCGCTGGTCTCCAGATCCAGCAACTTACATTGCCAATGCCTTGAGTCCGGCCAGAGTTGATGAAGTGCGCTTAATGGATCCCGAAAGTCGGCAAACCCACGTTTTAGTAGCAGAAGATCAACTGAGTTTAGCTATTGGGAAAGAAGGACAAAACGTGAGATTAGCTGCCAGACTGACAGGCTGGAAAATTGACATTAAAGATCAAGCTAAATATGACTATGCCGCAGAAGATGCGAAATTTGCAGCTGTGAGAGCAAAATATCAGGCAGAAAATGATGAAACCGAGATGGAACAACTAGAAGATGAATATCAGGACAAATTAGAATTAGAGAATGATAATTTTGAAACTAACGAGGAAGAGACAGATTAATTCTCAAATGTTTTTTGACAATAGTCTGTTCACTATCAACAGTTCACGGTAAACTAGAAGACATTTAGCAAGTGTGAAAATTAACAAAAACAAATCTGAGGTAAGTATCTCAAGCAAGTAAAAACTGCTCACCTGACTGAACAAAAACCCGATGAAACCAAACTATCGGCGTTGTATTAGTTGTCGCCGGGTAGGACAAAAACAAGAGTTTTGGCGGATTGTCCGCGTCTTTCCATCTAGGAAGGTACAATTAGATCAGGGCATGGGGCGTTCTGCCTATATTTGTCCGCAAGCTGACTGCCTACAAGCAGCACAGAAAAAAAATAGATTAGGGCGATCGCTACATGGAACAGTGCCAGAAACACTGTATCAAACATTGTGGCAGCGACTTAGTGAACGCAATCCCCCAAATCAAATTTAATTAAACTAAATATTCTGGTTTGCCCAAGGTAGTCTACTGCCTGATTTCCGGCCAGATCAAAGGTTAAAATACCAGAGAGGCTGTGTCAGACAAAGGTTAAAAGCTAGTTAGTGTTTTCCTAAAAAAAGCTAACAAATGCTCACATTTGATCAAGATTTATGTCTACTCATTGACAAAAAAACTTGAGAATTGAGAATACTAAAGATCCTGTAGCCTGAGAGTCAGCAGACAGGGCAAACAAGAAAATGCTATTATTGATAGGTATTTTAGGTGAGAACCAAGCCTAAATACTTAATAGTAGGGTGAGATAGACCCAATCTAAAAGCCTGTAGACTAGATAGTGCCGACACTTCTAGGAGTTCAGTGAGAGTAGTCGAACTGATGAAGCAGGAAGGAAAAGCATCAAAGCTTGTTAGCATTAGTTAGCTTTTTTGTATCGGATTAGTGCCAAAATAGTAAATGGGTGTAAAAGGCAAGTGGCTCTCTAAAAATGGAGAGAGACGAAGCAATACTCCCAACAAGTTTTACTCGATTGTGTTGTGGAAGACTCAGAATCAGCAAAACAAAAACCTAAAAAATGGCAACCTGGTAGCGTTAAAGCGCAGTTCGGCATCAAGGATGCCCAAAAAAATTTTTTATTGAGAAAAATTTTATGGGGTCCAGTCAACCATCATTCCCGGTGGGGATGCCAGTATTAAACCGAAACATCTCTCTTTCCTAATTATTGGAGGCACCGGCAACATCACCAAGGGCAACCTAAAAAACAGTGATCAAAGGATGGAGATGTCGCAAACCAGGCAACCATCCGTTAAAACTGTAAATTAAAGGGGAAAGAGTGGATGAACAACGGCAAAGTTAGAATCTACGAATTATCAAAGGAATTGAATTTGGATAACAAAGAGCTACTAGCAATTTGCGACCAGCTCAACATCGCGGTCAAAAGCCATAGCAGCACGATTTCAGAAACAGAGGCAGAACAAATTCGACAGGCTGCGGAAAAACTCCCAGCCACGAGTGTCACGCCCAAAAAGGAATTAGGTACAAATAGCCATAAACCAAATTCACAAAAAACTGGCTCCCGAAACCGACCTGCTGCACCCCATAAACAACAAATTTTGGAAATTCGCAAACCCAAAATCTTGAGAAACACTACCTCCAACGCCTCAGAAGCGTCAGTTGCTACCAATAGCCAAGTTGCTTCGTCTGATAGTGTACATGGCGAAGTTACAGCTAATTCTCCATCACCTCCACGGCCTTTCGCTACACCAGTCTCACCCATGAAACCGACGGCACCAACTCGACCTGTACCCCGGAATCAATCTGAGACACCACAGAAACCTGTGGCAGAAACAGATCATAAACCCAATGTCCAAGCAGCCCCAGAAAAAATAAAAGCGGAAAAACCAGAAAAACCGGCTGGTCATCGACCCAAACCGGAAAAACCCCAAAAACCGCAACTGGTTGCTCCACCAGCAAGGCCTGTGGAAGAAAAAGCTTCTGCCACAGAACAGCTATCTCCTGCGGAAAAACCAATTCTCAAACGCGATCGTCAGCAACGGCGTGAAGAAGAAAGAGAACACTCAAAACCCAGGGGCAACAAAGGAACAGCAGAGCAGACACCACAAAAACAGGGTCGCTCAACTCCATCACCTGTGAAACCAGAACACAGGGGAAGTAAATCTGCACCCACACCATCAACTGAGGTGCAACGACCCAGCAGGCCAACACGTCCTGCTGAACCTGTAGCCACCATGCCTGTAGCCACTCCACCCAAACCAATGTCTGGAGGAGGTAAAAAAGAGGCATTGGTGGATGAGCCGATCGCACCAGCTTTGCTGGATTTGAAACGGCCAACACCACCACGCCTATCTAAAGGTGGGAAGAAGTGGCAAGAAGAAGAAATAATTGACGAAATCAAAGAGAAAGCCAAGGTTGGACCTAAAGGCAAGCGAGCTAAACCCATCCTCGATGATGATTTTGAAGAAGACGACTTACTGGATGAAGAAGGTCTGGAAATTCCAGCCGCAGTCCAAGTCAGCCTGTCTATAGCTCGTCCACCCAAGCCCAAGGCTGCTCGACCTGCACAGCAACCAACATTGGTTACATCTGCACCCACGAAAAACAAAAAGCCTGGTTCCCAACGCGACCAAAATCGCCGTCAGCAGGAAGTAGAAGTTAAGCGTGAGCGTCCAGAAAAACTGGTTGTCACAGGACCAATGACAGTACAAGAGTTGGCGGATGCTTTGGTCATTGCCGATACAGAGATTGTGAAAATCCTGTTTATGAAAGGCATGGCGGTAAGTATCACCCAAAATCTGGATATTCCCACCATTACCCTAGTAGCTAAAGAACTAGAGGTAGAAGTGGAAACGGCTGAACCAGAAGCAGAAGCCCGCAAAGTCACAGAAATGATTGACATTGAGGATCTGGAGCATCTGATTCGTCGTCCTCCCGTGGTGACAATTATGGGTCACGTAGACCACGGTAAAACTACTCTACTGGACTCCATCCGCAAAACTAAAGTGGCGGCGGGTGAAGCAGGTGGTATTACCCAGCATATCGGCGCATACCATGTTGATGTAGAACATGATGGTAAGCAACAACAGATTGTCTTCCTAGATACTCCTGGTCACGAAGCTTTCACAGCAATGCGGGCTAGAGGTGCGCGGGTGACAGATATTGCGATTTTGGTTGTAGCCGCAGATGACGGTGTACGTCCGCAAACAGTGGAAGCGATTAGCCATGCTCAAGCCGCAGGTGTACCGATTGTTGTCGCTATTAACAAGATTGACAAAGAAGGCGCACAACCAGAGCGGGTTAAACAAGAACTGACCAATTATGGTTTAACCGCAGAAGACTGGGGTGGTGAGACAATTATGGTTCCTGTGAGTGCGATCAGGGGCGAAAACCTGGATACACTGCTAGAAATGGTTCTCTTGGTGGCAGAAGTTGGAGAACTTTCCGCTAACCCCAATCGTGTGGCTAAGGGAACAGTCATAGAAGCTCACTTAGATAAAGCTAAGGGTGCGGTTGCTACCTTGTTGATTCAAAACGGTACTCTCCAAGTGGGAGATATGCTAGTTGCGGGATCGGCATTTGGTAAAGTCCGGGCAATGGTAGATGATCGAGGTAAGCGTGTAGAAGCTGCTACTCCCTCCTGTGCGGTTGAGGTACTAGGCTTAAGCGATGTACCCGCAGCAGGTGATGAGTTTGAAGTGTTCGAGAATGAAAAACAAGCACGAGCGATCGCTGCTGATCGAGCCGACAAACAACGTCAATCTCGTTTGTTACAAGGAAGAGTTACCCTCACAACCCTATCGGCTCAAGCTCAAGAAGGCGAGTTGAAAGAACTCAACTTGATACTCAAAGGCGATGTCCAAGGTTCTGTAGAAGCTATTATCGGCTCTCTCAAGCAAATACCTCAAAACGAAGTACAAATTCGGATGTTATTGGCTACTGCGGGAGAAATTACAGAAACAGATATCGACTTAGCTGCGGCAAGTAACGCTGTCATCATTGGCTTCAACACTACTTATGCTAGTGGTGCTAGACAAGCTGCCGATGAAGCAGGTGTGGATGTGCGGGAATACAACATCATCTACAAACTACTAGAAGATATCCAAGGAGCTTTGGAAGGTCTACTAGAACCAGAGTTAGTGGAAGAACCTTTAGGACAAACAGAAGTCCGTGCTGTCTTCCCAGTCGGTCGTGGCGCAGTTGCTGGTTGTTATGTACAATCTGGAAAACTGGTTCGTAACTGTAAAGTGCGAGTTCGTCGCGGCAGTAAGGTGATCTACGAAGGTGTTCTTGATTCCCTCAAACGGATGAAAGAAGATGTGCGCGAGGTCAACTCTGGTTATGAATGTGGTATTGGTATTGATAAGTTCCATGACTGGGCTGAAAATGATATCATCGAAGCTTACCAAATGGTAACTAAACGCCGTACCCTGACCTTAACTAAGTAGTCTTGAGTACCAACTTTTGAGTGCTGAGTAAATTGATGAGTGTTGAATGGATATAGGTTTTATTTCAACATTCACATACATAAATCTCAGCACTCATATAGCAGGTGGCAGGTGACAGGTGACAGGTGAGAGCGAAGAGATAAAAGAAAAAAATAACTATCTATCACACAGATAAAACAGCTTAAAACCCATAAGTAAGTTGGCATAAAAAAACTGAGGTATATTACAAAATGTAAAATCGCTAAAAGTCTCTTGCCTCTTGCCTTGCCACAAGGATAAATTTCAACGCCCACTTACTTAGTTAAAAATCCTTTGGTTAATTTAAAAAGCTTATTTGGCAGAATTTTACCGAAAATATCCTTAGTTTTAGTGATCAATCACACAGAATTTGTTGCTGTGTAACCGTTATCTTGAGAAAAGATTAAATAAGATTGCAAAATTTTCGGGGTAGGTATGGATCACCTCCTGCCCCATTTAAAAAATGTTAGATTTAGCTTATTTGGTTTCTTTGTTGTCGTTCTAGGCAAAACAATAATCCATTTCAAGTCTAAAATCTAAAATTGTTTGACTCTAAAATTGAAAAACGAGGAATGAGGAACTATGGCTCAAATTTCAGCTTCTATCACCGGCCAGCTTTCTCGTGATGCTCACATTTGGCAAAACCTGAAGTATGCCATTTCTGCTAGTTCCGGTTTCCAACGCTGGCAACTAGAAAGTAATGCTCAGTTAAAGGGTTTGCGCCTAGAACAGCAAGTACAACGGTATTTACGAGAAACTTTAGAAACTTTAGCTTATTAAGAAAACAACATTTTTCACAATAACCAGGTATAAAAGGAGTCAGGAGTCAGGAGTGATTGATTTTGGATTTTGGATTTTGGATTGTTTTTGTCAACTCTAATCTAAAATCTAAAATCTAAATTTTTAGTAACTATATGTGAAATCTTCCACCAGCATTCCTGGAACTAAAGTACCACCTAATTGACGACTTTCATAAGTACCGACTTCGGGAATAAATTCTTGAAAGTTGGTTAAGTCAACTAAATTTTCTGATCCCCAACAGCGATAAAGACTTTCATCAAAACGGAGGTTTTCTATAGGTGCAACTATTTCTCCGTTTTCTACCCAAAAACAGGCATAACGAGTCATACCTGTAATTCTAGCAGTTTGGCGATCGCTCCAATTTAAATAATGCAAATTAGAAACATACAACCCAGTATCTAAACTGCGTAAAATATCAGCAAAAGCTAAATTACCTGTGTTTATTTCTGGAGAACGTAAAGTTTCTGAACTATTAGCACCATTGGCAGGTTTATTATATTCTTTCGCTGTGCGAGAATTAATTAAACTATTTACCAAAACCCCATTTTCTATTAAAGTTAATTCTTCTGGTGCAACTTCTCCTAAATCATTAAACCTGGGAACTAAACCAGATGTGAAATTTTCTTTTAAAACGAATTTAGATGAAAGTTGTTTTTCCTGACGTGATAAAGCAGATAAAGCACTATTTCCCTGTTGAATAGCAGCTTCACTAATAGCACCCCAAGAAAGCATAGCTAATAATTCCGATACAGCAGCAGGAGCAAAATAGGTTTTATAATTTCCCCTGGGTAACTCTTTGGGTTCACGAGACAATAATACTAATTGTTTTTTCCCATCATTTATCTTATCTACATAAGCAGATTCATCCCATTTACTACCAGCAAAAGTACCTTTTACCGCTTTTCCTGATTCGATTATTAAAGAATAATCTAAATTAAAAGAATCAGTGGCAAACCAGTGTTTTTGTCCGTTAGAATCGCCATAACCTCTAATAATAACTCCCCCAGCATACATACCCGTAAAATCTAAATCTTTAACAGGTTCTAAAATGCTGTTAACAACATTTTCTGATCCTAATAATTTACCTGTATGTACTTCTCTACTAACATTATTTCCTGTAGGTAAAACCAGATAAGGATCAACGGGTAATAGATGTAATTCTTCTCGTAAATCTTGTAAAGATTTGTATGCAGTTTGCCAATCTAAATCCCAATCTCCAGTAAAAGGAAATTTACAGAAACTACTGCGCTGATTTTCCATTAAAGTTAGTTTAATTGAACCATCAGCAACCAATCCTGTTTGTCTAACTTTAGCATTATTGAAGCGAGTAAATTGACTTCTTTCGCTGTTAAGTCTGACGGTAAAATGTTCGCTATCTGCTTTTTTTGCAAGCAGCATTTCTATCAGTTGATTAAAGTTACTTTCTAAGATTGATAATTCTTCAATTTGCATTTTCATTTTTTTAAAAGTCGCTTTAAATGTTCTCAGGATCAATATTTAATTCTCGCAATTTTGCCGCTAAACGTTCTGCTCTTGCGTCTGCTTGTGCTGCTCGTTTAGCTTCTTGGTTTGCTCTTTTCTCTGATTTTACTGCTTTCTTAGTTTCCTCTTCTGCGGTTTCTTCTGGTGTGCAATTCTGTTTCCACTGGTGGTTCATCGCTATATAAATCACTAGGGGGAAATGTGACCTCTGGGGAGATGTCTTTTGTTTGTTCTAAGTCTTGTGCAATCATCATATTGATATAGCATCAAGTAGTTATTGGTTGATTGTAGCATTGATTATACATTTGGTGGTAATTCAATTTGCATAATCTGAAACCGTTTTAGAGACAATTCATGAATTATTCCTACCATAAATGATTACTTTTTAGTGCAATAGATAATTGTCGTCATTTATCACTAACTTCTAAATTAGATGTTTGAGAATCAAATTAAGCATAATTTGCTTTCTAATTATTTAATAGGACAACTAAAACGTCCAGATATTGCTATGTCAATGGTTTAGTCTTTAGGCGCTCGGTGCGGCTACGCCGCACCATCGCTTGTGCCAGTTGCGTAAGTCCTAATAGTAATAACCTGTGTCAAGATTGAAACAGGTTTAAATTTTAATTTTTTGTGTCTTTTTTATAAAAAGATAATACTTATTTTGAAATATTATGTAGATAATTAAATTTGTGTAAACAACGACTTGGGAATAAATAACCAAGATCACTGAAACAAATTGAGGAAATAGAAACAGCAATTCAAGATAATGAGAAGATTATAAATTACATCCACACAAACAAAACCTTGGGAAATGAGATAAAATAATAATATGATAATAATAATTATTCAAGAGGTGAATCATGGTTCAAACAATAATTAAACCAGTAACCTTTGAGGAATTTATCGAATGGTATCCAGATACAGGATTACGCTATGAATTACATAATGGAGTAATTGTTGATATGAACCCACCATTAGGAGATCATGAATTAGTTATTGGTTTTTTAGTCCGTAAATTATCAGCAGAATTAGATAAACTTGATCTTCCTTATCTCATACCTAAAACAACATTGATTAAATCATCAAGTTCTGAATCGGCTTTTTATCCAGATATTTTATTACTAAATCCTGAAAACTTAGTTAATGAACCTCTGTGGAAAAAAGAATCAACAATTACTCAAGCTGCTTCTGTTCCTTTAGTAATAGAAATTGTTAGTAGTAATTGGCAAATAGATTATTCGACTAAAACTAATGAATATGAATTAATGGGTATTCCTGAATATTGGATTGTTGATTATGCTGCTTTCGGTGGTAGAAGGTTTATTGGTAATCCTAAACAACCCACGATTTCAGTTCATACTTTAATTGATGGAGAATATCTAGTTAATCAATTTAGAGGAGATAATTTGATTGTATCCCCACTATTTCCAGAGTTAAAATTAACTATTGCGGATATTTTACAAAGAATATAATGATCTGGTGTTGTTGCAGATCCCCGACTTCTAATATTAACTTATAAGTTGTAAAAATTAAGTAAATAAAAAGTCGGGGATCTTATTTAATCGGTCTCTAACCACCACCAAAAACTTCTACATTTGCAAATACACAAACAGGTGAACCATGTCCTACCCAAATAGTTTGATTAGGTTCTCCCTTACCACAAAATGGTGTACCGTACATTTCCCAATTTGCATCATTCCCAACTTTAATTAAACTGTGCCAAAATTCGGGCGTAGTAGCTCTATAATTAGGATTACGCAAGGTTTTAGTGAGTTTACCGTTTTCAATTAACTTTGCATATTCACAACCAAATTGAAATTTATGTCTTCTATCATCAATTGACCAAGAACGGTTGGATTCCATGTAAACACCATGTTCTATATCCGCTATCATTTCGGAAAAATTTGCGTTTCCTGGTTCTAAATTTGGTTCTAAATTTAAGTTAGCCATTCTATCAATGGGTGGACGATTCCAAGAAGTAGCACGCGCACAAGCTACCCCTGGCAAACCAGAACGATTTTGACTTTCTAAACTACCTAAACCTCTTTGTAAAATGCCATCTTTAATGATATATTCTCTGGTGGCTTTTGTACCAGTATCATCAAAACTATAACTGGCAAATTCACCTTCAACGGTAGGATCAAAAGTAATATTCATTAAAGGTGAACCGTATGCTAATTTACCAAAATCTTCGGGTTTCACAAAACTACCACCTGCGTAGTTTCTTTCATCTCCTAAAATGCGGTCAATTTCCAAAGGATGTCCCACACTTTCATGAATTTGTAGCATCATTTGATCAGGTGCTAAAACCAAATTAGTGCGAGTATTTGGACATTCGACCGCTGTTAATAATTCTAATCCTTGTTCGGCAATTTGTTGGACTCGATGCCATAAATTATTTTGTTTTAATACTTCCCATCCACCTTGATAACAATTAGCGTGCATTCCGTTATTACTACGTTGTTGCACAACTGCACCATCTTGGGCAATAACACCAAAATGATTGCCTAAACTAAGAATTTTTTGATAAACTTCTGAACCGTTACTGCTAACAAACCAAGTCTCTTTTTCAGATGTGTTAATATTGGCTACGGTTTGGACAATTTGATCACTAATTTTTAAGCCGTGACAAATTCTCATTAATAAATCATTTATTTCCCCTGGACTAATAGCATCTAATGGTTCAAAGAAAGGTGAGTTATATTCACCGACGACTTTAGGACGGGTATTTTCACTAAAGGGATAAATCCAAAATTCACTAGCTGCAACTGCTTGTTTATAAGCTATTTCTGCTGCGTTTTGTAAGGATGATAATGTTAAAGAGTTGGTAGCAGCATAACCCAAACTACCATTAACCATTACTTCTATCATTGCTCCCATTGTTAATGATTTACCGTTGCTTTGGGGTAAACCATCTCTGACAAAATGGGTTCTGGTTGTTTCTTTGACAGCGCGAATACCGATCCAATCAGCAGGAATGTTAAAATTAGATATGGCGGTTGTTAGTTCTTTCCACATAGGTTAAATTGAAAATTAAAAAATTCAAAGTTAAAAATCTGTTTTTACATTATAAGTTATATATGGTGTAAAGAATATAAACCACAGAGGACACAGAGGAAAAGAGTTTCTGAGATATTGGTTAGTTGTGAATAATTTTTCAAGAGAATGAACCACGTTCAGCGAAGCTGTTCCCGCAGGGTAGGACGCAAAGAACACGAAGGAAGAAGAGAAGAATAGGGGGAATATTAGAATGAGAAATGAGTAAGATTCAATCATCTTTTTTGTCTTTACCTCTGTGTCCTCTGCGTCTGGAGCGGTTCGTTTAAAAAATCATGTTCACAACTCAGATGACGATGCTTTGTTAATTTTTAATTTTTAATTTCTCCGTTGCCAGCGTGTACCTTCTTTGCTATCAATTAATTCAATACCTTGGGCTTTGAGTTCATCTCTGATTCTATCAGATTCAGCAAAGTTTTTAGATTTTCTTGCTTCCTGTCTTTTTTGAATTAATTCCTCAATTTCTGCATCACTTAAACCATTAGTTTTTGTTGTTTCTGCTTCTGGTTCGGTGGTTAAACCTAAAACTTCTGCTAATGTAGTTAAGGTTTGCCATTGTTTAAATAATTCATCGGCGGGAGTTTCTGTTTTTCCTTGATGAACAATGATATTTCCTTCTTTTCTCAGTTCTTTAGCTAATTCAAAAATAACCGCTAACCCACCAGGAAAATTAAAATCATCATCCACTGCATTAGTAAATTTCTCAACTTCTGATTTATCAATGTTGGCGTTATTTAATTCCAGATTTTCCCAACCTAACTTTTCACCGTGTTGATGTCCAAAAAGCAGACCTTCCTTAATAGTATGCCAGCCGTTTGTTGCTGCTAAAATTGCTTCATCTGTGAAATCAATGGGTTTACGATATTGTGCCATTAACACAAATAATCTTAATGCCATTGGGTCAACTCCACGATCTAATAAATCACGGATTGTGGTAAAATTGCCTAAAGATTTAGACATTTTTTCACCATCAACTTTAACCATGCCATTGTGTAACCAATAGTTAGCTAAAGGTTTACCGGTTACTGCTTCTGATTGGGCAATTTCGTTTTCATGGTGTGGGAAAATTAAGTCAGCACCACCAGCATGAATATCTATGGTATCACCCAAGCGATCGCGCACCATTGCAGAACATTCTATGTGCCATCCGGGGCGGCCTTTTCCCCAAGGTGACTCCCACGCAGGTTCGCTAGGTTTTGCAGCTTTCCACAAGGCAAAATCAAAGGGATCTTTCTTTTTCTGATATTCTGGATCTTCTACGTTTACTCTTTCGCTTGCACCTGCTTGTAAATCTTCTAATTTCCGTCCTGAAAGTTTACCGTACTGATCAAACTTTCGCACCGCATAATAAACATCACCATCAGCAGGATAAGCAAAACCCTTGGTTTCTAAATCATGAATTAATCTTTGGATACCATTCATGGTATGAGTTGCACGAGGATATTCATCTGCTTCTTTTATCCCCAAACGTCCCATATCTTCAAAATATGCCTGGATATAGCGTTCTGAAACCGCTTCCATTGTTGATTTTTCTTCCCGTGCGCGGTTAAGAATTTTATCATCAATATCCGTGAAATTCTGGATATACCGCACACCATAACCAATAAATTGTAAATAGCGACGCACTACATCCCAAACAATACAAGCTCTAGCGTGACCCAAATGGCAATAATCATAAACCGTCACACCGCAATAATACATTTTTACCTTACCAGGTTCGACGGTTTTAAATTCTTCTTGATGACGGGTGAGAGTATTGTAAATAGATAGGGTCATAATATAAGGGATAAGGCAATCTAACGATTAGCAATGATAGCGTATGTAGTGAGTAACCGGATAGGTGAGACAGATTAAGTTACAGATACAGTAAAAAGCGATCGCTCTTATCATCTATGATATCTAAATATAGTTCTCTAGTTGATTTCCAGTAATATCATGTAATATAGTTGTCAGAGTTAGGTAACTTATGATTCTAGCTTTACCCAGAACTAAACAAGTAAATTTTGCAGAGTTGGCGTAATTTAACCCAAGATCAAAATGATTTAACTTTATATTTAGGTTTAGGTATAATTTCTGATATTGCAAATCTTCAAACAACAACTATTGCTATTGAGAATTGCATCAATGAAAACATCACTTTAAGCAATTTATAAATGATTCAAAAAATGATAAAATCACTAGCTAACAAACACTTCCCAAGTGACAATTAACAGCTACTCGGATTTTTGCAAATCACGCTAACATTCAAAATAGACTCAAACCCTACTTCATAAATATGACATCAGCAGTTACTTCAGAATCTCACGTAATGGAAGCAACCAAACAGGGATTACCTGTTACCATTATCACTGGTTTTCTTGGCAGTGGTAAAACTACCTTACTAAATCATATTCTTACTAATCAGCAAGGTGTAAAAACTGCTGTTTTAGTGAACGAATTTGGCGAAATTGGTATTGATAACGAATTAATTGTTTCTACAGATGATAATATGGTGGAACTTAGTAATGGTTGTATTTGTTGCACCATTAATAATGACTTAGTTGATGCTGTTTACCAAGTTGTAGAACGTGAACAAAAGCTAGATTATCTAGTAGTTGAAACTACAGGTTTAGCAGATCCTTTACCTGTAGCAATGACATTTTTAGGATCTGAATTGCGAGATTTAACCCGATTAGATTCAATTGTCACTGTAGTAGATGCGGCAAATTATAGTTTGGATTTATTCAACTCTCAAGCTGCATTTAGTCAAATTACTTATGGTGATGTAATTCTGCTCAATAAAACCGATTTAGTTGATGAAGCTGCTTTAAATTCATTAGAGAAAAAGATTAATGATATTAAGGAAGGTGCAAGAATTATCAGAACTAAAAATTCTCAAGTTCCACTTCCTTTAATTCTCAGTGTTGGGTTATTTGAATCTGATAAATATTTTGATGCAGAAACCGATGAACATGATCATCATCATCACGATCATGATCATTCTACCTGCGAACATGAACATCACGACCATGAGCATTCTACCTGTGGACATGACCATCACGACCATGATCATCACCACTCTGATCACTTAGAAAATGATGGTTTTACATCCATATCTTTTCAAAGTGATCAACCTTTCTCGATTAGAAAATTTCAATATTTCTTAGATAATCAACTACCCACAAATGTCTTCCGCGCTAAGGGTATTATGTGGTTTGAAGAAAGTCCACAACGTCATATTTTCCACCTTTGCGGTAAACGCTTCACTATTGATGATGATCAATGGAAAGGTGAAAAGAAAAATCAACTGGTTTTAATTGGTCAAAATTTGGATCAAGAGACTTTACTTCAGCAATTAGAAAATTGTCTGTGTTTACCTTCAGTTAGCAAAGGTAAAGGTTTCGGGAAATAGATAATTGGTAATTGGTGATTGGTGATTAGTGATTGGTAATTGAGAAATAAGGGTACAGGGAACAGTTAAAAAATTTTCACACCATCACCCCATACCCTGACTCCTGTGAGGGTTTAGCATTGCTAAACCCCTATCTTTATCGTTAGTAAAAAATCTGAAATATGCGCGTTATTGTTCAAAGAGTTAAATCATCCCAAGTAACTATAGACGGGGAAATTGTTGGTAAAATTGGTCGAGGTTTAAATTTACTTGTGGGTATTTCTCATACTGATACTGATGGGGAAATTGATTGGATGGTGCGTAAATGTTTAGAATTACGTTTATTTCCCGATGATGAAGGTGGTGATAAATGGCAAAAATCTGTACAAGAAATTAATGGGGAATTATTAGTAATTAGTCAATTTACATTATACGGTGATTGTCGTAAAGGTCGTCGTCCTTCCTTTGACCGTTCTGCTACACCCACATTAGCAGTATATTTATATAATCGCTTTGTATCAAAATTACAGGAAAGTGGTTTAAGGGTAGAAACTGGTAAATTTGGCGCGATGATGCAAGTTGCAATTGAAAATGATGGACCAGTTACTTTAATTTTGGAAAAAGAAGCTATTTAGCGACACCCACCCAAAATGAAAAACAGATTTAATCAAGATAGCCAAATCGCTGCTATATGATGAGAGAATATTAACCTAAAGATCATAAAACTTAAACAAACATTCATCATGGCAAAAATCCAATTTTCTAGAGGCATTGACGAACCAGTAGTTCCAGAAGTAAAGTTAACAAGATCACGTAGTGGTGATAGTGGAACAGCAACATTTACTTTTGAAAATCCCCAAGCCTTCAGTGAAAATAGTACAGAAGAAATTACAGGGATGTATATGATTGACGAAGAGGGGGAAATTATCACCCGTGAAGTCAAGGGTAAATTTGTTAATGGTAGACCAGAAGCAGTAGAAGCTGTTTACCTGATGAAAAGTGTAGAAGAATGGGATCGTTTTATGCGGTTTATGAATCGGTACGCTGAAGAGAATGATTTAGGATTAAGTAAATCTTAAATTACTTAGTGGTGATTGGTGATTGGTAATTGGTGATTAGTGATTGGGTTATCAACACTCCACACTTCGCACTCCGCATCCTGCACCCCATCACCCGATTTAATTATATTGTTAAAATAGTAAATATCAGCAGTCAGCAGTTTATAGGAGTAATAATCATGACAGTTGCAACTGCTAAAAAAATGACTTTTGCAGAATTTCTAGAATTTGATGGCGGTACAGATAATTTCTATGAGTTGGAAAATGGGGAATTAATTGTTATGCCTTCTGAAAGTGAACTAAATCAAAGAATAGCAATGTTTTTACTTGCCTATTTTCTCAAATTAGGTATTCCCTATTATCGGTTAAGAATGAAAACAGAAATAGCTGTAAATAGTAAAATGGTAGGGGTGAGAGTTCCTAACTTAGTGATATTTTCCGAAGAACTAGCAGAAGAAATGAAAGAAGCTAAACGTTCCCTAGTTTTAATGGACATGACACCCCCATTATTAGTAGTTGAAATAGTCAGTCCTAACCAAGAAAATCGGGATTATCGTTACAAGCGTTCTGAGTATGCAGCGCGGGGTATTACTGAATATTGGATAGTTGATCCCATGCAAAAAAAGGTAACAGTTTTCGAGTGGGTAGAAGGTTTTTATGATGAGCATATTTTTACTGATGATATGGTGATTTCTTCACCTTTATTTGCTGATATTAAGTTAACTGTGGGTGAGGTTTTACAGGGATAGAAATTAATGAAAACTTTAGCAGTAGCAGCAGTAAAACTCACCCAATAATTCAAAAAAGGCCTAAGTATTGATTTCTATATATAGATTATCAAAATATAACATTTCTTCTTCCTTTCTTCTTCCTTCCTTCTTCCTTCCTTCTTCCTTCGTGTTCTTCGTGCCTTCGTGGTTTATTAAATCGGTATTATTCAGGTAGGAAGGGAGTAAACTATAGCAAAATTAATAATAGTAATTGCATTTTCTATATCCATATATGATCAAATCACATCCACATCCAGATACAGAAAATATCACAGTAAAATGTGCAGTTGTTACCGTCAGCGATACCCGCACATCAGAAACAGATAAAAGTGGAAAATTAATACAGGATTTATTATTATCTGCTCATCATTTAATTGCAGATTATCAAATAATCAAAGATGAACCAGACAAAATCCAAGCATATATAGAAAGTATCAGTAAAAATCAGAATGTAGATGTAATTATTTTTAATGGTGGTACAGGAATAGCACCCAGAGATACTACTTATGATGCGATCGCTAATTTATTAGAAAAGACTTTACCAGGTTTTGGCGAAATATTCCGTTTTCTCAGTTATCAAGAAATCGGTTCTAGAGCGATCGCTTCTCGCGCTGTAGCTGGTATTTATCAAAATAAATTAATCTTTTCCCTTCCCGGCTCTAGTAACGCAGTCCGTCTGGGAATGGAAAAATTGATATTACCAGAAATCATCCATCTTTTCAAACAAATGCAAAATCACTAAAAAACAAGATCCCCGACTGCTCAAAAAATCGGGGATCTAGGCTGTGTTATTGATATTTTGTTAAAAATCTCAAAATTTAATGCTTGTCAAGCATATAGTAGCCAAAATTGCAGCAATGATATAAAACGCACCAACTACTTGCAATTCTGTCCAACCAGATAATTCTAAATGGTGGTGTAAAGGGGCCATTTTAAATAACCGTTTACCTTTCCCATCTGGTCCCTTGGTAGCTTTGTAATAACTGACTTGTGCCATCACAGACAGAGTTTCCACAAAGAAGATACCGCTGAGAATGAACAAGGCTACTAAACTATTAGTAAGCAGTGCTACAGCAGCCAACGCACCACCCAAAGCCAGAGAACCGGTATCACCCATAAAAACACGGGCTGGGTTGCGGTTATGGGCTAAAAAGCCTACACAACTACCACTCATAGCCGCACAGAATATCATCAAATCAGGTGAAGTGGGTGCAATTAAAGCGCCTAAAGCAAAAATTGCGATCGCCACCGTTCCCCCAGCCAACCCATCAATACCATCAGTTAAATTAGTAGCATTGCTTTCTGCAACCAACACAAAACCAGCCACAGGCCAGAAAAGTAAACCCAGAGGCAAAGATAAACCAACCCAAGGCAAGGCAATATTTGTTATACTAAAATCTCTGTTAAACATCATCCAGACACAGAAACCAGTTGCAAAAACAATCTGCAAAACCAATTTCATCTTTGGAGATATACCTTTATTTGATTTTCGATGCAAAATTTGCCAATCGTCGATCCAGCCTATTAAGCCATAGCTGAGAGTTAACACAGAAACAGCAAGTACATCCTGAGCAAAATTAGACAAAATACAAGCAACTGTTACAGCTACAGGTATGAAAAAGATCCCCCCCATAGTCGGAGTACCAGCTTTTTTCAGATGCGCTTGCGGTCCATCTTCCCTAATTATTTGTCCTGTTTTCAAAGCTTGTAGCAACGGCACAACCCAAAAACCAGCAGCACCAGCGCCTACAGCACATAGAAAAAACGGCATAGTCAGCGAATTAGCTTGCCAGAATACTCTATGTCCTAGCCCATCTAAAATCAATGCAGTTGTAGTCAGCGAGAGAGCTAACAGAGAGGCCAGCCCAATTCCAGAAATGTTTAATCCTTGGTTTGGAGATAATTTAGCGTCCACAAAAAATTTCCCTTCACTCCACACTTTTAAAGAACCGAAAACCGAAACTATTGATCAAACCCAGTCCCCACAGTCCTCAAGACTAGTCCTCATCTATACTGATATCGCCATCATCATCATAGTCAAGGTCAGCAATTCCATCTTCTCCCGCCAAAAAATCAGATATTTCTTCTTCAGGCTCCGAAAAAGTCGATTCGTTAAAGTCACGAGCGATGAGACGACCGCTAGACTGCAACCAGTCCAACATCGAAGACTTTTGCTTCAAGGGAATTACAGTAGCTCTTTGGTTCCGGGGTTGCTCATTTAGGGGAGAATTTAACATATCAACGAAGACAGAAAAAGGTACAAGTTCTGGACATTAAGAGTCTATCATTTGATACGGGATAATTTAGTTAATGATTCAACTCTTTGATTGATCTATCCGAATTAAACACAAAAATTTATTTAATAGCCCTATGCCAAACAGCAAGCTATTCTTCTACGATTACACCAGCCTATACATATAACATTTAACCCTTGTTAATCCTGATTTCATAGCTATATTTTGAGGTCAAGAGTTATGGTAACAAAAAATACGCTTTTAGATGCAATTGCTGGTACAAACCGGGGTTTACTGGCAACTGAAACCCAAAAACAGGCTATCCTAGCAGCGATCGCCAGTCTAGAAGACTTTAACCCCACACCCCGCCCAATGCAAGCCAGCCATTTACTAGAAGGTGATTGGCGATTACTTTACACCACCAGCAAGGCCTTATTAAACCTGGATCGTTTCCCTCTTTGTAAACTTGGTCAAATTTACCAATGTATTCGAGTCGAAACTAACAGTGTTTATAACATTGCTGAAATTTATGGACTACCGTCTTTGGAAGGATTAGTTAGCGTCGCTGCTAAATTTGACCCTGTTTCCGAACGTCGAGTCCAAGTCAAATTTCAACGTTCTATTTTTGGCTTACAAAGGTTAATTGCCTATAAATCACCTGCAACGTTTATCCAACAAATTGAATCAGGCAAAAAATTTACCGCTTTTGATTTTCCCATCAACAGCGACCAACAACAAGGATGGTTGGACATCACTTATCTAGACAATGATCTGCGTATTGGCAGAGGTAACGAGGGGAGTGTCTTTGTGTTAAGCAAAGCTTAAAAGGCATAGGCAATTTATTCGCAAAAAGTGTTTGCGAACGACATTATTCTATTATAGGTACTTTGTCAAGTAGGGTTTGATACTTTTTCGGGTAATTGGTAATTGGTAATTAGGTTATTCATCTTCCCCAGTCACCAGTCACCAGTCACCAGTCACCAGTCACCAGTCACCAGTCACCAGTCACCAGTCACCAGTCACCAGTTCCCTAACTTATGACAAATAACTTAACAAATACGCTAGTAAAGACCTTCTAGTTGTAGAGTGAAATCAAATAGCCCTAATTTATTCTCAATTGAACATTCAAAGGGAAGATAATCATGGTTCAACGTGGTTCTAAAGTACGTATTCTCCGCCCTGAGTCCTACTGGTTTCAAGAAGTAGGTACTGTTGCTACTGTAGATCAAAGCGGAATTAAGTACCCTGTAATTGTACGTTTCCCCAGTGTTAATTACGCTGGTGTTAACACCAACAACTTTGCTTTAGATGAATTAGTAGAAGTGGAAGCACCCAAAGCTAAACCTGCTGCTAAAAAGTAAGCAATACAACAGTCATGAGTCCTGAGTGCTGAGAATTGAGTATAAAAACATGGAAAAGCAGTAAACTAAATATGCTGGTTCCATGCCCTTAATCTACGGTTGAGGTATGACTCTAAACTAAACACCCAGCAATCATTACTCTGAAAATGCCTGAATTGCCTGAAGTTGAAACAGTACGACGGGGTTTAAATCAATTAACCCTAAATCAAGAAATTACGGGGGGCGATGTGTTGCTACCACGCACCATCGCCCACCCTTTTTTTGTTGAAGAATTTATAGAAAAAATTAAAACCAGTGCCATTACATCTTGGCATCGTCGCGGTAAATATCTTTTAGCTGAACTCTCCCCTTTTTCCTGGTTAGGCGTTCATCTGCGAATGACAGGGCAATTATTATGGTTAAATCGAAATGAACCCTTACACAAACATACAAGAGTAAGATTATTTTTTGGAGATCAGCAAGAATTACGCTTTGTAGATCAGCGCACCTTCGGGCAAATGTGGTATGTTCCTGGGAATGTACCTGTAGAAAGTATTATTACAGGTTTAGCCAAACTAGCAGTAGACCCATTTTCCCCAGAGTTTACAGTTGAGTATTTAGCAAATAAACTGCAAAAAGTCCGTCGTCCGATTAAAACAGCCTTATTAGACCAGTCAATAGTAGCAGGATTAGGTAACATTTATGCTGATGAGGCTTTGTTTAAAAGTGGCATCTTACCTACCACCATCTGTACAGAATTGCAGAAAAAACAAATAGAACCTTTAAGAACAGCGATAATTGATGTTTTATCCGCCAGTATTGCCGCAGGTGGGACAACTTTTAGTAATTTCCTCAATGTTAAAGGCGTTAACGGCAATTATGGCGGTGAAGCGTGGGTTTATAACCGTGCTGGAGAGCCTTGTAAAGTTTGTAGTAATATCATCCAGCGTATTAAACTAGGTGGGCGTTCTAGTCATTTTTGTTCTCAGTGTCAAAGTTAGTGCTGAGTCTATATCGCTGTTAAAATTTTATGAGGAGAAAAATTATATCTGAAAATGGCGGCCAATTTAGCCGCTTTTTTGTTGACGTTACAAAAATTTATGATTAGAATAGCGACTAGGCAGTTTTGGTAAATATTTATTACTATTTATTACCTAGATTGAAATTATGTTAAGAAATGTGTTTACAAAAGTAACGATTTCTTAATATAATCTAATTAAAAGAAAAATGCAAAATTGATTGTCAACAGTGATGAATCCGATACAAATTCCTTGGCTATCAGCCATAATTTTTTTGCCGTTAGTGGCATCCTTAGCCATTCCCCTCATTCCCGACAAAGACGGTAAAACCATTCGCTGGTATGGTTTAGGAGTAGCTTTTGCAGATTTAGCATTAATGATTTATGCGGTTTGGCAAGGTTACGACTTCCAAAGTTCAGCTTTACAACTCACAGAAACCTATAGTTGGATACCTCAAATTGGTTTAAATTGGGCATTAGCGATTGATGGTTTATCAATGCCCTTAGTATTACTCACAGGTTTAATTAACACATTAGCTATATTCGCGGCTTGGAAAGTAACCAATAAGCCGCGTTTATTTTATGCGTTAATGCTGGTAATGTACAGCGCCCAATTAGGTGTATTCCTCGCCCAAGACTTGTTATTATTCTTCTTAATGTGGGAAATCGAATTAGTACCTGTTTATTTATTGATTTCTATTTGGGGAGGCAAAAACCGCCGTTACGCAGCTACTAAATTTATTCTCTACACAGCAGCCGCATCTATATTTATTCTCGTAGCTGGTTTAACAATGGCGTTTTACGGTGATAACTTCACCTTTAACATGACAGAATTGGGACTTAAAGAATATCCCCAACTGTTAGAATTAGCTCTCTATGCAGGTTTCTTAATTGCTTACGGTGTAAAATTACCTATTTTCCCCTTTCATACCTGGTTGCCTGATGCCCACGGTGAAGCGTCTGCACCTGGTTCTATGATTTTAGCTGGTGTGTTATTAAAAATGGGTGGTTATGCCCTAATTCGCTTTAACATGGAAATGTTAGGTGATGCCCACGCTGTTTTTGCTCCAGTTTTAGCAATTTTAGGTGTAGTCAATATTGTTTACGGTGCTTGTTGTGCTTTTGCCCAAACTAACCTCAAACGCCGTTTAGCTTACTCTTCTATTGCCCACATGGGTTTTGTGTTAATAGGCATTGCATCTTATACCGAAATTGGTATTAGTGGTGCAGTGTTACAGATGGTTTCTCATGGTTTAATTGCTGCTAGTTTATTCTTCTTGTCTGGTGTTACTTATGAACGCACCCATACTTTAATGATGAACCAAATGGGTGGTATTGCTAAGGTAATGCCGAGAACCTTCGCTCTTTTTACTGCTGGTGCAATGGCTTCTTTAGCTTTACCCGGTATGAGTGGTTTTGTGGGTGAGTTAATGGTGTTCTTGGGTATTGGTACTAGCGACGTTTATAGTTCTAGTTTCAAGGTTGTAGTTATTTTCTTATCAGCAGTGGGTGTGATTTTAACACCTATCTATTTACTTTCTATGTTGCGTCAGGTGTTCTACGGTAAGCAAAGTGAAGAGTTACATTTAGATACTGTAGTTGCTGATGTGAAACCCCGTGAGTTGTTCATCACTGCTTGTTTGTTACTGCCTATCATCGGTATTGGTTTCTATCCTAAGTTAGTAACAGAAACATACGATGTAAAAACTGTAGAAGTTGCGGCTCATGCCCGTCAAGTGTTGCCTGTGATCGCTCGTCAACAACCTACAAGTTTATATTCTCAAATCTTTTCTGCTCCCACTTTAGCTAGTGCTGAGTAGTTGTTAAGTTACAAGTTGTTTTGGGGGTGGTTGTGGAAACTGCCCCTATTTTTTTCTCACGCAGAGACGCAGAGGCGCAGCATTCGGGGGATAAGTTATCCCTGAAACCATTGATTTTCTTTCCGAATGCTTCGCCCTTACTTATTTGAAAATACTTGTAATTGCTTATGCACAGAAGATAGTTCTTCCTCATCAAAACCAGCATAACAGGGTTTTCAGGTGGTGTCAAGGGGTTTACTCTTTACTATTGCGGAAATTTTGATTTTTGAAATTAATGTTGAGTTTCCTTGCGTCAACCCAACCTACTACTAAAATATTGTAATCATACTATTCTAAAATTCCTAACAAAATTCTCATTAAATCTTCTAAATCATCAGGAATACGATATAGTGAGATATCTTGAAAAATTTGCTGATTTGTTTTATCTAACCTACCAAAACGCCAAGCATCCCCAATAGTTACACATCCATAAAAAATATCACCTTCTTCAACTTCAGAAATAGCAATTAATTCTACAGCTAACTGAGTAAAACCTCGTGTTAAATCATCATTTTTTGCCTCAACTACTAATAAACCGGGATTTCGTTTTAGGAAATAATCTAAATTACCTTTTAACCAATTATTCACAGATAATGGATATTCGATTCTTACTTGACATTGACAATAACGAGCAACTTCTAATAATGTAGGTGCTACTAAAGTTTCTCGTCGCGCTGTTTCGCTACTTAAACTGACTAGAGTTAAAGATTCTTCAATTCTTTGTTTTAACTCTTCTAATCTTTCTAAAGGATGATTACTTTTAGGTAAATCAATATGTCTTCTGAGTAAAGAGTAACCTAATTCTGCTAATATTTCATCAGCTTCATAGCTCATTTCAAAGTAAGATTGGAATGTGTAGGATTGATTTTCTGATAATATTTTTCTACGAGTCATAATTTCTCTGAATCAGGTGGTTATCGAGGGAAGTCGAGATAATATCCAGGATTTTAGGATTTACAGGATGTTTATTGCCATCAACATGAGAATAATTAATTTATTGCTAGGGAAGATGCAGTAAGTGATGATAAGAAAGTGATTATTTCTTGAATTAATGGATGTTGTTGTAATATTTTAATTTCTTCATCATTTATGTTGCTAAATATTATCTCGTTAATTGGCTTTTCTGCTCCTAATACTGTCTCTAAAAATTCCTTGGGTTTACTTTGGGCAAGTTGCCATTCTAAATCATTAAATTCACGTTGGGCGATTTTTTCAATTAATGGTTTATTTTGGAGAAATATAATTTCTATTTCAGGAATAGCAAGGGAGATTTGAAAAGGAATACCAGAAGATGCTTGACTTAACATATAATTAATTAAATCTTTCTTTTCAAATACTTGAGATGGGTTATTTGTATCTGCATCTATAATAAGAAAAACAGGTATTTTTTGAGTCGCAAGTAGTGAACTAGCTAAAGAACGCGCTCTGTAAGAACTTGCACCTGCTATAAATTTAATATCTTGAATTAAATTTTTTGGTAGCAATTTCTGTAAAATTTCTATATCTTTATCACTTTCTGTCAGGATGTATGCTAGTGTCATGAGAAAATCTCCGTTGTAATGTCGTAATTAGGTATACATTTTTGAACACAAACACGATATTTTTTGACTAGGAATTTACATATACATTTATTTGTGAGTGAATATTCAATTTCTTCTCCTCCCCATAGTAGAATAGTTTGCGGAGAAATAAACCCAGTTAATGTTACTGTTGCTTCTGTAAATCCACTGCGACTAAACACACTACCAATAGCTGATGCTGGTCTTCGTAGCAATTGATTTCTTAGTTTAGCTATAGGTTCAATATTAACCTCGTCACTTGTATCTTTACATTCTATCAAACAGGCTAGGCTATCTGTATAGATTACTCCGTCAATTTGTTCTACTATTTTATCTTGAATTTTGACGATGTAAGGCCAAGCTACTTCTGCACCATCAAGTTGAAATGCTCGTAAAATGAGATATTTTAATGCTTTACCTGCATCCCAAAAATTTGATGTCTTTTTTGCTTTAATTTCTGACCATAATTTAATTAAATCATCCCAGTTATAGCTGGTAATTCTTGCTTTATATTCTGCATCTGAGGTCATGATTCTATCTGATGTGTCGTATGTTGTAACCTATTATCATTAATTCTACGTTACGCTGTTATTGATTATTGTTGGGTTTCCTCGCGTCAACCCAACCTACTGTTATTGACCTAATAATTCTCTTCTACGTCTCTCCTGTTCCTGTTGCTCAACTCGTTCGCGTGTTTCCTGATATTCTCCTACTGCTTTTTGAGATTCACTCCTTAGTGACCATCTCAATTGATTAGCTTGATCGTCATCTCCTAAAAGCGAAATCACTTCTCTTCTTTGTGGTTTTTCAAGTTTGAGAAACCATTGGATAAAAGCTTTTAAAATTACCTCTTGTGAACCTGATACTTCGTCATGAGCTACAACACAAGAAGGGCAAACAGATGGTAAGTATTCTCGGATTAAACCCGAATTGGATCTATATTTTGTATTTTGAGAAATCCTCATTCTGCTCGCGTTACATACATCACTAGAGGTATCGTTAGCAATAATACAATCTAACAACTTCTTATCACCACCGTAACGAAGAAAGCCGTCTGCTATTTGTCCAACAGCTACAGAACCAGGATACCCTGGCAGTATTTCTCCTGTTGAAGCAAGTTCAGGAAATTTATCCAAAATTAAGGAGTAATGATATCGAGATTCAATACAATATTGTAAATAAAAATTATTAACAGTATTAATATTTAATCCCATTTGCTGATAATAGCTTTCAGAAACTACATCTTTTTGACAACTATCAGCCACCTGAGTTAGTATCTTCATATTAATCTGAGCATCACTTCTCATTGGCATTAATAACAGAGTCGAGCTAGTGACAAATAAAGCAATTAGACTTTTAACTGTGAATTTCATCATTGATTTCCTTCTTTTATGACCTGTTCTAATTCATCGGAAGCTTTAGGAATGGGATGTGTAACTTCCCAAGGTTTAGTGGCATCAACTACATTATCATGTGAACGTGGTGTATTTTCCTGTTTTTTCCTCACTTTTTGTGGTTTAGGTGGTAATTGTCGTTTCTTTGGAGTTAACACAATTGTTTTTTGTGATTTTATTCGCAAAGCTTGTTTAGCCTTTTTAGCTTGTATTTCTGCCTGTTTTCGTTGTTTCTCTCGCAGTGCGGCTTGTTGTTTCTCTTGTGCCAATATCGCAGCCTGATTTTCCCTTTCTCTGATCACAGCTTCTAGCTTTTTCTGTGCTTCTTTAGCTGCTTGTTCTTTCCTAATAGCCTCTAGTCTTTCTTGTTCCGCTTTAGCGGCTGATTCTAATTTCCTTTGTTTCTCTATAGCTTCTTTTCTCTCTCGTTCAGCTTTGAAAGCAGCTTCACGTTTTTCTATTTCTTCCCTTTTCGCTTTTTCAGCTTCCACATCTTCAGAAGAAATTACATTTACAGGACTTGGTTGAATTTGCGTTTTAGCCTTTGGTGTAGATTCAGAAATGGGGATAACTGGTGATGAATTAGAAATACTAGGACTAATAACGGGTATTTTTTCTTCAGTTTCAACTATGTTTTTATTATTAGGTTGATTCAATGCAGCAATAGCAAAATATCCTACACCTAAACCAATCAACCATTTCCACTTTTTGCGATTTTTCTGACTTGGTTTACCAGTCGTTTGTACTGATTTACCTGGACTAACAGAAATAGTGGGTAAAGAACTATTTTTAGATTGAATATTCGTGGTATTTACAAAAATTTGCGGTTGATTTAAAGCCTTTTCAATTTTCTTTAATCTCTGTAAAATAACTCTCGTATTTTCAGGACGCTGATTTGCAGTAAGCTGTTGTGCATTTAATTTGTATAAGTGGAACAGGCATCTTGCCTGTTAAACAAGAGTTCAGAATATTAGGATTATACAATTTAGCTGTGTAACAGCTTAGGAGCAATTAAATTATCAATTAAATCTGCTAAAAGAGGAGAAATATTAACTGCATATTTTCGCCAATGTAACTCATTAGTCAGAGGATCATAAATAGCTTTATCCTGGGGTTCTTTACCTGTGATCAAAAATATAAAAGTCCGTCCTAAAGCAAAAAAATCAGACTGTTGTACAGAATAACCGTTTTGTTGTTCTGGTGGTGAATAACCTTGTGAAATAATTCTAGTATGGGAATTTCCCGCTAAAATTGTAGTGGTGATTTGTCGCACTGCACCAAAATCAATTAAAACCAGTTGCCCACTAGGTCGCAGCATGATATTCTGAGGTTTAATATCACGATGAAAATATTTTTTAGCGTGTACTAAAGCCAGAATTTCTACTATTTGTTTCAACCAATGGATAGCTTGAGTTTCCGTAATAGGTTGATAATTGCGAACTTCCATCCATTGCTCTAAATTTACCCCTTCAATTTTCTCCATTACTAAACAGTGCAATGGTACAGAACTATTTTTAGGTAAAACCGTAAAATAACCATCTGCTTCGACTTTGGGAATACCTGCACTATTTAACTGACTCAAAACCTTAGCTTCTTGTTGAAACAGTTCCACAGCTTTGGGGTTATTCTCAGTCAGCACTTTTAAAACTTTGGTTTTTCCACCGTCGTCAATTTCAAAAGTGTTACCAAAACCACCTTGACCTAGTTGTTTAAGTACCCGATAACGATTTTGCAGCAGTAGTTGTGACCCACAGTTACGACAAATAGGATTATTTGCGTTTGCAGGATCAGCAGGTTTGGCACAGTGAGGATTGATACAATAGGACATCGCGCAAAATCCGCCCCATCAATAAATGACTGTTATTCATCACCAGTACAGGAATTAACAGTATAAAGTAATCATAATATGTTTAAATATACTCTAAGTAGATTAACATACTTGTCGTATTTTTGGCAACTGGTTTTACTATAAATAACAAAATAAGTAACGTCTGCTGTTACCGCAGCGTGCCATTAAGCATATAAATACAAAACTGAATCAAGAGATTCAGGGATCAAAAGGGGAAGAAAATCCAAAGAATAGACATTAAAACCATCACAAACTGCTCACTTTTCCCCCTGACTCCTGTAAGGGTTTAGCACTGCTAAACCCCTACTGACTCCTGACTCCTGACAATTTAATTCTTATTAGTTGTTGTAGTATTTTGAGCAGCTTGTTTACCTAAAACCTCAATAGCTTTAGCAAATTGCGGATCTTCTAAAGTACCTAATTTCTCACGTTCCCTTAACCACAAATCTTGTCTTTGGGCATCAGTTAAATCTACTTTGATATCAGGGTCAATACCATGCTTGTTAATATCTTTACCGCTAGGAGTATGATATTTAGCAATAGTCACCGCTAAACCAGAACCATCTTCCAACGGACGCACAGACTGCACCAAACCCTTACCAAAAGTTTGTGTACCCACTATCGTCGCCCGCTTATTATCCTGCAAAGCACCGGACAGGATTTCACTAGCACTGGCTGAACCCTTATCCACCAACACTACTAAAGGTTTATTAGTTAAAGCACGTCCTCTGGCTATTTCCCGTTCTTGCTCACCTTGACGATCAATAGTGGAAACAATCGTACCTTTATCTAACCACATCCGGGAGATTTCTATACTGGAAAATAATAAACCACCAGGATTACCACGCAGATCCAAAATGTAACCAGTGACGTTTTTAGCTTCTAACTTATTAATGGCATCTCTCATTTCTTTGCCAGCATTAGCACTGAATTGATTCAGTCGAATGTAGCCAATATTACCTGCTGGACTTGGTTTTTCAGCAAACTTAACCGGATGAATTTCGATTCGCGCCCTGGTGATGTCAAATATTTTTTGCTGACCATTTCGGAGAATTTTCAGTCTGACCTGAGTTCCCGCTTCACCGCGAATTAAAGATACAGCTTGGTTAGTATCCATGCCTTTAGTGCTTTTGCCATCAATTTCTAAGATGACATCTTTAGCTAAAATTCCTACTTTAAAAGCTGGTGTATCTTCAATAGGGGAAATTACAACTAATTCCTTTGTTTTTTCATCCTGACTGATAGTGATACCAATACCTGTTAATTCTCCAGAGGTATCAACCTGCATACTCTTAAATTCCTCTGGATCCATAAACCGGGTATAAGGGTCTTCTAGCTTTTTCAGCATCTCCCGGATGGATGTATAAGCTTCCTGCTGATTACTGTAGGACTTGCTTAAATATTCTTTACGAACAGCTTGCCAATCTACTTGATTAAAAGTCCCGTCTACATATTGACGGTAAACAATTTGCCAAACTTCGTCTACCAATTCCTTGGGACTTGCTTTAAACAAAGCCTGACCACGGGAATTAATACCAAGACTAGTAACAGCAATTGTAGAAAGCGTCACTGCTGTAGCACCTAAAACAAGTCTACTTTTTGTAATCACCATAATGACATCTATGTCAGAGGGAAAATCTATTGTCAGTATGCCCAATCTAACACAGGATTTGGTGATTGGTGATGGGTGATGGGTGATGGGTGATAGGGGAAAAATATTTCTCTCCCGACTCCTCTACGGGCGAAGCATTCGGGCTACCAATTCTCAATTTTATGAAAAGGTTATTTTCCGAATGCTTCGCCCCTACGACTCCCGACTCCCCATTCCCCAAATTAAGGATCTACCCAACGTCCATCAGCTTTAATTAAATTGATCAATTCCTCTACACCTTGATCTTCTGGAACTTTTTTGATTTCTTCTCTGCCACGGTATAAAGAAATAAAACCAGGATTTTTACCTACATAACCATAGTCAGCATCGGCCATTTCTCCTGGTCCGTTGACAATACAACCCATGACGGCAATATCTAAACCTGTTAGGTGTTTGGTTGCTTCCCGGACTTTGTGTAACACTTCTTCTAAGTTAAATAAAGTTCTTCCGCAAGAAGGACAAGCGACATACTCAACCATTGTTTTCCGCAAACCTAAAGCTTGCAGAATGCTGTAACAAACGGGAATTTCTTTTTCTGGTGCTTCTGTCAAAGATGCGCGAATTGTATCACCAATACCATCGGCTAATAATGTAGCTATTCCCGCTGTAGATTTAATTCTGCCATATTCCCCATCTCCGGCTTCGGTTACTCCCAGATGTAAAGGATAATCCATGCCTAAATCATCCATGCGTTTGGCCATTAACCTATAGGCTGCTACCATGACGGGAACTCGTGAAGCTTTCATCGAAATAACGATGTTGCGAAAATCCAAAGATTCACAAATGCGGATAAATTCTAAGGCAGATTCTACCATTCCTTCGGGAGTGTCACCATAGGTAAATAGCATTCTTTCTGCTAACGAACCATGATTCACTCCTATCCGCAAAGCTTTACCTTGATCTCTTAGGGAAACTACCAAGGGTTCTAAGGTTTCACGGATTTTCTCGCCAATTTCGTCAAATTCGGCTTTTGTGTATTCTGTGCGGTTGGTGTTGGGTTTTTCAAATACATACAACCCTGGATTGATACGTACTTTTTCGATATGTTTAGCTACTTCCAGGGCAATTTTCATGCCATTGTGATGCACGTCGGCAACAATGGGAACATCACGGTAAGTTTGCTTTAATTTCTGTTTAATTTCTGCTAAGGCTTTGGCATGAGCCATACTAGGAACTGTAACGCGGACAATTTCGCAGCCAATTTCATGAAGACGACGAATAGCTGCTACAGAACCATCAATATCGAGGGTATCTTCGTTAATCATTGACTGTACCACCACAGGGTAGCCTCCGCCAATGGTGACATCTCCTACCTTGACAGGACGAGTTTTGCGGCGTTTGATGGTGGTGTCAAAGACGGGTTGACTGGATGTAATGTTGTTAGTTTCAAGGGGTGGTAGGGTTTGCATAGCCTCAACAGGTAGATTTTCTGTAGCTAAAATATCAGATTGCAAGGGGTTATGTTTCTCAGATTGCCATAGTTGAGGCTCTTTTGGGTGGTGAAGTGGAAAATTTCCAACTTCATTTTGTTAGCATTTATTAAATGGTATTGATAGGTTCAACGCTATTGATATGAATCCTACTGTCACTCGATTACAGGAACACATTGAATATCCCCGTGAGGGAGTTTTAAGCAAGGTGCTGGCAAAAGATACAGTTTGTCAATATACTCTCTTTTGTCTAGCAGCTAATACGGAAATTTCTGAACATACCTCTACACGCAATGCTACTGTCAATGTTTTGGAAGGTGGAGGTTTATTAACTTTATCAGGAGAAGAAATTCTACTCGAACCCGGAGTTTTTATTTTTATGCCTGCTAATGCCCCTCATGCGTTACAGGCTGAATCTAATTTATCATTTCTGCTCACACTTTCTGAAAAGTCAGCAGATATTAATTAATCATTTTGGGAGGTTTGGAAAATGTCAACAGCAATTTCTACCTTTACTCAGCATTTAGATTTTTCTCAATCAGAAATAGAAGCAATACTTTCTACACCTTTAGATGAGGTACTGAAATCAGAAGCACTAAAACAAGAATTAGACAGTTTAGATATTCAATTACTGCGTGAAACTTTACCCACAGCAGGACAAGTTTTAGCTGAAAATTTACCGCCTTTCTATCATTGGTTAAAAAACGAATTAGGGGTTAAGCGTGTTCCTGATAGTCCAGATCATACAACAAAATGGGTAATTAATTTTCTCCATCATCAAGAAAGTTTAAATCACCTCGTTGAGTTACATCATCCAGTTCCACCAGCAGCTTTAGAAGAAGCTGTTCCTCGTTTAGTTAGTTTATTTGATGGTGTGGAAGATGTCAAAGTTCGTCAGGAATGGGAAAAAGCGGTTGCTGCACTTTGTTTAGTTTTGGTTGTTGATAAACGACAGTCTCAAAATTAAAAATTAACAGGATTTAAAGAAAAACATGATTTATTTTTGATTAAACATCCTGAAAATCCTTAAATCCTGGATATCCTGATTCAGACAACATTACCATCTTATTAACACTAACTCAGAGATTTGGACGATGTTGAATCCAAGGATTAGCGGTTTCCAATTGTGCTGCTAAACTAATAATAGTAGACTCGTCCGCAGGTTTACCTATTAATTGCACACTCAGGGGTAAACCATTACTATCAAAACCTACAGGAATCGCTATTGCAGGTAATCCTGTTGCGTTTGCTACTGGACAAGGTGCAACCCATTTGATAATATTTTGAAATGTCTCTTCTGGGGTTAAATTTTGCCATTCACCAACTTTAATGGGTGAGTGCAAATAAACCGGTAATACTAACAAATCAATATTATCAAAAAAGGCGACAATTTGCCGGGAAACTATCTGCATTTGTGCTAAAGCTTGCAAATATTCACCCGCAGAACCGGTTCTAGATAATAAAAATTGATTCAATGGTTGCAGTGCTTCTAGGGGTATTCCTGCTGCTGCTACTCCAGATTGCCATACTATTTGAAATGGTGCTACTAAACCACTCATATCAGGACATTTTTCTGCTATTTCATGTCCCATTTCTGCTAATAATTTAACTGTTTTTAATACTCCTTGTTTGCAGTTTGTGTCAGCATCTCCCAAGGGAGTAATACTGGTACTAAAAGCTATTTTTAACTTCTGGGTTTTTACTTGGGTTGCTGCTAAAAATGAAGGTTCTGGATTTGTCAACCAGTAAGGATCTCCGGTAATATATCCAGAAATCACATCTAACATGGCTGCTGCATCTGATACAGTTCTAGCTATGGGACCATGAACAGCAATTCCTCCCATACGATCACCTACCGGTGCTTGTGTGACTCTTCCCCTTGCTGGTTTAATTCCCACTACACCACAACAAGCCGCAGGTCCTCTAATTGAACCACCACCATCTGAACCTTGAGCGATCGCACATAATCCTGCTGTCACAGAGGCCGCAGCACCACCACTAGAACCCCCAGGAGTATATTCTAAATTCCAAGGGTTTCTAGCTGGGGGAAAACCTGTAGGTTCACTGTAAGGATAAGAACCTAATTCAGACGTGGCAGTTTTTCCCAAAATTGTAAAACCGGCTTGTTTAATCTTGCTCACTACGCCATCATCATAGTTAGAGATATTTTTAACGAAAGCTGGATTTCCGTAAGTGCAAGTAACACCAGCTACGGCGTTTAAATCTTTAATAGAAATGGGAACACCAAAAAATGGCGGTAATTCTGAAGCGGTTGTGAGTAATTCTGTTTTTGCTTTAGCGTCAGCAATAGCTAAATCTGCTGTGACAGTAAAATAACTTCCTAATTGGGGATTGAAGCGAGAAATTCTATCTAAATATAGTTCTGTCAATTCGAGAGGTGAAACTTCCCGACGACGAATTAATTGTGCTAACTCTAAAGCTGGGGTAAAAGCTAAATCAGTTTCATTCATTGTTGTAATTTGCAACTTTAAATTTGCAACTTTAAATTTTATACATCTATCAGAAGTTATAAATCTTCCATATTTCACAAATATTAACTTATAGCCCAACACAGGGTAGTTAAGACATCAATTTATCATGAAAGTCTTACTAAAATAGGCATATACTCCTGACTTCTGACTCCGGTTGGTGAGCGACTTGTACTGAGCGCAGTCGAAGTAAGTCGAACCACTGACTCCTACTATATTACTTTTTCACACTTGACCACCCCAAACTTGTAGACTGTTGATAAATCTTCTTTAAAGTATTCACATCTCTGCTAGAAATAGATACAGGGTTACGAACTTGAGAAAAATAAAGTGCGTCAGTTTCTACGGGACTATGACCCCAAATTCCTAAAGCGTGTCCCATTTCATGACGTGCTGCTGCTTGCAAATGTTCCCCTGTTTGAGTGGGACTTAATAAAATAGTAAAACGGTGTAATAAAAAATTATTTTGATTATATAACTCGTATGTCGCTAATGCAGAACGCGCACGGGGAATTTTACTAATGGGGTTTATTTGTAAAGGTGGACGTTGACGCATAATTTTAATATCAGCTTTAATATCAGTAATTTCTGAATTTTCTACTAATTCTAAAGGTAAAAAATTATTCCACTCTTTAATAGCTTGTGAAACTTGATTTACCCATGTTTGCGCTTGTTGTTGATTGATATTTGTAGGAGTTTCAATATTTACTTTAATCGGGAAATGTGACCAAATTAAATAACCATATTTTGTAGGTTGAATTTGCTCAAAATAATCACCACTATTATTTTGATCTTGCCATTTTTCTAAACTTAGTGGTAAAGGATGGGGTTTTTGTATTGATTTTTCCCCTAACCTCTCTGCTACAAGGAAAGGGGAAATTATAGTCTCCTTCCCTGCTAGGGAACGGGGTTGGGGGTTAGGTTCTTTGGCTTGAGTATGAAAATTCGTCAAAATAACTAACAGTCCTGAAATTATGAATAAAGTCAGAACTGTTAATAATTTCCACCCAAAAAAATGATGATTTCTATTTTGGGTTTTGGATATTGATTTTTGGGATATTTTTCCCATTTTTACTTATCTAGGTTTTACTTATTTAGGTAGCCAGTTAGCACTTAAAACCACTGTTAAACCGAGAAAAATTACTACTAACGCCCAGGTGACACGATTTAATGTATTTTCTGCGCTTTTGGTACTGCTAAAGAGTTGAGCTTGGCCACCAATAGCACCGATACCATCACCTTTAGGGCTATGTAGTAAAACCAGGACAATTAAACCTAAGGCAGAAAACGCCCAAATTCCTTGCACAATGTTAGTAATCGACATACGTAATTAAAAATTCCCAAAGATGATCTTGAATATTATTTAACGTAACACGGTTAATTAAAAATTTGATGATTGGTGACTGGTGACTGGTGACTGGTGACTGGGATAATATTACCAATTACCAATTACCCATTACCCATTACCCATTACCCATTACCTCTAAAAAACAGTTAACTGTGAAAAGTTAACTGTCAAAGAAGAGAAATAGATTACAACCCTACTTGTACAGGAGTACGAGAAAGTTGTAAATCATATTCTGCGGCTCTTAGTAGAGATTTACCAGTCATTTCTTCTGGTTGAGGAATTTGTAAAATATCCAAAATAGTGGGTGCAATATCAGCTAACTTACCATCATGTCGCAAGTCAACATTTGCACCATATCCGGGTATTTTCACTTTTTCCCCTTCTACCAAAATGAAGGGAACGGGGTTAGTTGTATGTGCCGTCCAAGGATTACCATCCTCATCTGCCATATACTCAGCGTTACCGTGATCGGCTGTAATTAGCATTGTACCGCCAACTTTGCCGACACTTTCTATAAGTCTGCCTAAACATCGGTCAACGGTTTCAATCGCTGTGACTGTAGCTTCTATTTTTCCTGTGTGGCCTACCATGTCAGGGTTAGCGTAGTTCATCACTACTAAAGAGTAAATACCCTTTTCAATGGCAGCGATCGCCACATCTGTCACCGCCTGGGCGGACATTGCGGGTTCTTTATCGTAGGTGGCTACCATTGGACTGCTGACCAGTTCCCGATCTTCTCCCTTGTATGGGTCCTCTAGTCCCCCATTAAAGAAATAGGTGACATGAGCGTATTTTTCCGTTTCTGCCGTGCGGAACTGTTTTAGACCATGATTTGCAATCACTTCACCCAGAATATTCGTCAAGTTCTGGGGAGTAAAGGCCACAGAGACAGTTAACTCTGGGTCATATTGGGTAAATGTCAGAAAAGACAGAGGTGTAATTTGCTGTCTCTCAAAACCCTGAAAATCAACACTAACAAAAGCTTGAGTTAATTCTCTGGCGCGGTCGGGACGGAAATTGAAAAAGATCACCCCATCGCCAGGTGCAACTGCGCCAGGAGTAATTCTGATGGGAACAATAAACTCGTCGGTTACGCCTTCAGCATAAGAGGCTTGCAAGACTTCTAACGCTGTTTTTCCGTTGCCAGCGCCTTCTTGCGTCATTACATCATAAGCTCGTTGGACTCGATCCCAACGGCGATCGCGGTCCATCGCATAATAACGACCGCTAATAGTGGCTATCTGCCCTATTTCCACGCGGTCTATATAATCTTGCAGTTGTGCGATGGCTTTTATTCCATCTGCGGGAAGAGTATCACGCCCGTCCATGATAGCGTGAATACATACATCAGCAATTTGCTGTGATTTGGCTAAGTCCAGTAACCCAAAGAGATGGGTAATGTGGGAATGTACCCCACCGTCAGAACAAAGCCCAATCAAGTGTAATTTGCCATTTCGTGATTTCACTTCCTGGCAAATGTTTACAAGTGCTGGGTTAGCGGCCAGAGAACCGTCTTCAACCGCATCGGAGATGCGTACCAGTTCTTGGGGGACGACACGCCCAGCGCCAATATTCAAATGACCAACTTCCGAGTTGCCCATTTGACCTTCTGGCAACCCTACGGCTTTTCCTGAAGTGCGAATGAGGGTGTGGGGGTAGGCCGCCCACAAACTGTCCATAATGGGAGTTTTAGCGGCAGCGATCGCGTTTCCTCGCTTGTCCTCACAGTAGCCCCATCCATCTAAAATGACTAGCACCACAGGAGCAACAGGTGCTTTGGTCATAGTAAAATTGCCCTTTACTTTTTGTAATATCCGAATGATACCACTACTAACCGCTAGTTGAAGAAAGAAGTTGGAAAAGATAGTATTTGCAGGAGTTATAGCTGTTAGAAGTCAAGAGGCAGAAGTTAGGAGTCGTAGGGGCGAAGCATTCGGGCGACCAATTATCAATTTTATGAGAAGGCTATTTTCCGAATGCTGATGCTTCCAGCACGCTTCGCGAACGCCCGTACAGGAGTCAGGAGTCAGGAGTTTGACTGTTATCCCTGTAACCAATTTTCTAAACTTAAACCTTCAACTCTTGCTAAATCACTATCATTAGAAACCACGGTTAAACCTTTAATTATCGCTGTAGCCGCAATTAAAACATCTTCACTTTGAATCGGTAAACCTTTTAATCTTAAATTCGCATGAATTTCCGCAGCTTTTTCTAAAATCGCTAAATCATCTAGAAAAATTATCGGATATTTTTGACAAAGTTGGTTAAATCTTTCTCCTTGTTTAGGAGCATCAAACGCTAAAAAACCTCTTCTCACTTCAAAATAGGTGATACAGCTAATGTAAATATCTATCCCCTCAAATTTGATGACTTGTAGCCTTTGCTTGATGCGAAAATCATTTTTAATCGCTAAAGAAACAATATTAGTATCTAACAAATAACCCATAATATTTACTTATTCACTCACTTACGTTTAATTGCTTCATCAAAAATAGCCATTTGTTCAGGTGTCAAATCTTCCCCAATTTTGGATAATACTTCTGTTGACATCACAAAATCACAATTTTCCTTTAACTTTTCATCAGACATATTATTAAATCTTTCAGGTGTGAGATTTTCCTGAACAATTTTCAATATATGTTTCACTATTGCAGCATAATTAAGATCCTCTTTAAATATAGGATTTTCTTCCATTAAAATAGATACCACTTTCTCAACTCTCTTAATCACGGATTCTTGCTCAATGTTTGTTGATAACATAATATTATCCTCCTGTTATAAATTTAAACTATAAAATTTAAGTATTAAAATTATATCATTTTTAATTAGGGAACAGGGAACAGTAAAGAAGTTAGGTATACCTCATGAGATTGAACAAAGCTATAATATATTAACTAATAATAAGATGTGTGTTTTTTATGTATTATAGAGTGATTTCATTGAAAGCCGGGTAAAATAAGAAATATAGATAGGCCATGACCAACCTATAGAGAAATATCTAGAAAAAACACAATATCAGGAGGTCAACAGTTATGATAAATGCAACTGTTGTCTTTATTGACTCCTCTGTTACGGATCGTGAAACCCTACAGACGGGAGTTGTTGAAGGTGTAGAAACAAGCATCCTTAACCCAAATCACAACGGAATTGAGCAAATTACCGCAGCGCTATGTAGTGTTTACATCTAATGCCACCAACCTCGTGAGTGGCGATACTAACAACAGTTATGATGTATTCGTCAAAGACTTAACCACCAATACCATCACCCGCGTCTCTACAGCATCAAATGGCACTCAAGGGAATATTGACTCCGGTGATGCATCTATCTCAGCCAATGGCCGTTATGTGGTGTTTGAGTCCACCGCGACCAACTTAGTCAGTAATGACTATAACTATACACGGGATGTCTTTGTTAAAGACTTAACTACTGGTATTACTACCCGTGTGTCTACAGCAGCTGACGGCACTGAGGGAGATGGTTACTCAGAAAAGACAGCCATATCAGCGGATGGCCGCTATGTAGTCTTTAGTTCTTTAGCCTCTAATCTAGTCAGTGGCGACACTAACAATGATTATGATGTGTTCGTCAAAGACTTGCTCACCAAGACCCAGATATAGGTAATACTTTTACCTATAGCTTATTCACAGGTACAGGTTCTACCAATAACGCATCATTTACCATTGTCGGTAATCAACTCAAAACCAATTCTAGTGTTATCTATAATAATCAAAACACTTACAACATCAGAGTTCGCACTACCGACCAAGGCGGTTTATACTTTGAAAAACCGTTAACCATTCAATTAACACCTGTACCTACTTTAGCGGGAACGTGGGATACTACTCTTGGTAATGCTTATGGGGTGCAAGTATTAGGGAACTACGCTTATCTGGCTGATGGTACTTCAGGATTACAAATTATCAACATCAGCAACCTCGCTTCCCCCACCCTCATCGGTAATTATGATACATCAGGCACTGCTTATGGTGTGCAAGTAGTAAATAACTACGCTTATGTAGCTGATCACGAATCAGGACTGGAAATCATTAATATCACTAACCCCGCTTCCCCGGTTTTCGTGGGAAATCACAATAGACATAACTATAGTGGTTTCCAAACAGATGATGTGCAAGTAGTAGGAAACTATGCCTATGGTGCTGATGGCTTGTTAGGATTGGAAATAATTAACATTAGCAACCCTAATTCCCCAACTCGTATAGGGTCTTATAATACACTTGCTTTGGCTAGGGCTGTACAAGTTGTTGGTAACTATGCTTATGTTGCTAGTGACTTCAGAGGTTTGACAATTATCAATATTAGCAACCCCTCTTCATTGACAAAGACAGGAAGTTATGAAACATCGGGTTATGCTTTTGGTGTGGCAGTAGTAGGGAGCTATGCTTATGTTGCTGCTAGTGATGCAGGACTGCAAATCATTAATATTAGCAACCCAGCTGCTCCCACCCTCAAGGGTAGTTATCAAACATCCGGTATTGCTTATGGTGTGAAACTAGTCGGTAATTACGCTTATGTTGCTGCTGGTGATTCTGGACTAGAAATCATTAACATCAGTAATCCCGCAGTGCCAACTCTCAAGGCCAGTTATAATACTTCTGGCTCTGCTAGAGGTTTGCAAATATCAGGTAATTACGCTTATGTGGCTGATGACACAGGTGGCTTAAAGATTATTAATGTGAGTCAGTTTGAGAATTACTTCACCACTACCAGCCAAAAAGACACGATTAATACCCAAGCAGGTAATGACACCGTTACCAGTACATTTGCTAATTTACAACAAAGTGACAGCCTTAACGGTGGTATTAGTACAGATACCCTCATTATCACTGGGGGAACAGCTACTAATAGCCTGACTATTAATGCTAATAGTACCACAAATCAAATTGCCAATATCACAGGTACAACGGTATTGGGGTTTGAATACTTTGATTTGAGTCAGTTTGCAGGTGCAGTCAACTTTACTGGTACTGCTGGTAATGATTTGATTAAAGGTGGTGCTGGTGCAGATACCCTCAAAGGTGGTTTAGGTAATGATTATTACTATGTCAATAGCACAGCAGATAGCATTACTGAAAACCTGAATGAAGGAACTGATCTTGTTTATAGTACGGTTACTTATACCTTAACTGCCAATGTGGAAAACCTGACTTTACAAGGTACAACAGCAATTAACGGCACTGGTAATGAACTGAATAATAGTATCATAGGTAATGCCGGAGTTAATACTCTTACAGGTGGTACCGGTGCTGATACTCTCACAGGTGGTTTAAGTAATGATACCCTCTATGTTGGTGCTGATACTCTAGTTGATGTTGTTAACTATGTGTTGGGTGATGGTGTAGATACGGTTTATCAATTTGTGCGGGGTGCATCTGGTGATCAAATCAAATTTACGGGTATAACTAATATTGACGTTTTCACATCAGGAACAAGTACACAACTGCGCGTTGCTGATGATATTGCTGGTAATGCTGGTTTTGGTACTGGTCAGTTATTGGCTACTTTATCTGGTACAACAGGATTTATTGCTGCTGATGTGAATGTTAACCTGTTTGGTGCTAATTTCTTGTTTAGTTAATCAGCTTACGAACTTATAGAGATATAATTCAGCCCAAATGATTTATTTTCTCTGATAGCGCAGCGTGGCGCAAGCCATATCAGGATAACCAGGATTAAAGGATTTACAGGATGTGATTTTTAAATTTCTGGTTTTCCTTTGCGTCTACTCTGCGGGATCTCCTGACGGAGATTGCGTGCGATTTTCTCTTATCTTTAAATCCTGATAACAACAGAAAATTAAACAATAACAATCCTGTAAATCCTCAAATCCTGGACATCCTGATTCTGACAAAAAAATCCCCAACTTATTGATAGTTGAGGATTGCTAAATATTAGTTATTTACTTGTTTTTAAAAACAAATCTACTTCTTCTTTGCTGCGGATTTTGCTGATTTTGCTGCTTTCTTCGCTGCTTTTTCCGCTTCTATTGCAGCTAACTTTGCTTGTTCCTTTTCTTCCTCAATCTTCCGCAAATAATAATGGTAATCTCCCAAATAAACCCGAAATTCTCCGTCCCGAATTTCCACAATTTTATTTGCAACTTGGGAGATAAAATAACGGTCGTGAGATACTACAATGGCAGTACCATCATAATTTTGTAATGCTTCCTCCAACATTTCCTTAGCGGGAATATCCAAATGGTTGGTAGGTTCATCTAAAATGATTAAATTAGCAGGTGTTAACAGCATTTTCGCTAATGCTAACCTAGCTTTTTCTCCTCCACTTAAAGCACCCACTTGTTTAAATACTGTATCACCAGCAAATAGAAATCTTCCTAACAAAGTGCGGACTTCTTCATTTTTCCAGTCGGGAACTTCATCATGTATGGTTTCCATGACAGTTTTATTTAAATCTAATGCTTCCGCTTGGTTTTGTTCAAAATAACCAGGGATAACATTATGATCTCCTAGTTTCACAGTTCCTTCTGTGTATGGTTCTACACCCATAATCATTTTCAAAAGTGTAGATTTTCCAGCACCATTGGGACCTAAAAAGGCGATTCTATCACCTCTTTCAATCAACAAATTAGCACCTAAAAACAAAATTTTATCACCATAAGTATGGGTTAAATCCTTAATTTCTACTACTTCTCTACCGCTACGAGGTGCGGGGGGAAAGCGAAAATGTAAGGTTCTAACTCCTGCGGTTGGTGCTTCAATTCTTTCAATTTTTTCTAGTTGCTTTTCTCGGCTTTTTGCTTGGGTACTACGAGTTGCACTAGCGCGGAATCTATCTACAAATGCTTGTTGTTTTTCTAATTCCTTTTGTTGGCGTTCAAAGGCGCTCAATTGTGCAGATTCATTTTCTGCTTTTTGTTGCAGATATGATGAATAATTACCCAGGTAAGTGCTAGAAACTCCTCTTTCAGTTTCCACAATTTGTGTACAAAGACGATCCAAAAATTCCCGATCATGGGAAACTATGACCATTGGTGTCAGTAACTTTTTCAGGTAATTTTCTAACCATTCAATAGTTTCTAAATCTAAATGGTTTGTCGGTTCGTCTAGTAGTAATAAATCTGGTTCTTGTAGGAGAATTTTACCCAAACTCATCCGCATTTGCCAACCACCAGAAAAAGCACTCACTAGGCGATCGCCATCTTCTACTTGAAAGCCCATTTCCGGTAAAATCTTACCAATGCGAGCATCTAAACCATAACCATCCAAGGCTTCAAACTGACGCTGTAATTTATCTAACTTATGAATCAGTTTATCTAATTCCTCTAGGGTGGCGGTTTCCATTTCCCGTTGTACTTCGTGCAAAGCTAACTGAACTGCGTTAGCTTCCTTGAAAACTGTCCAAAATTCTTCATTAACTGTCCGCGTCGGATCAACTTCAAATTCTTGGTTCAGGTATGCTATGTGTAAACTAGCAGGGCGGATAATTTCCCCCGCAGTGGGTTCTATTTCCCCAGAGATAATTTTCAGTTGGGTAGACTTTCCCGCACCGTTAACACCAACCAAACCAATGCGATCACCTGGTTTAACTTCCCAGTTGATATCCTTTAAAACTTCGCCTGTAGGGTAAATTTTACTAATGTGTTCCAGTCGCAACATGAAATATCTCTCAGATAGGGGATATAAGGGTAAAGCTAACGCCATACTCAATCTTAACAAAATTTAACGACATATTTACAAGAATTTAGGAGTCAGGAGTTCAGGAGTATGGCTTCGCCACGCTTCGCTATCAGGAGTCAGGAGAAAGAATTGATTTTTTGTCAGCATTTAGCCGTCGGTTTCCGTCGGTTTCCGTCAGTACCTGAAATATTTAAATACAAAGAATGAAAAGAAACAGATGCAGATAAAATGCACGCAATTAAAACTTTAGGAAATTAAAACTTCACGAAATTAAAACTTTTCAATTCTTGCTATTAGCTGATTAATAATTATTAATTATTAATTATTAATTATTAATTATTAATTACTGATAGCTCATTACTGACTTCTGACTCCTTGTTCGCGAAGCGTGGCGAAGCCAATCTCCTGACTCCTGACAGCTTTTTGTTACTTAACAATAATTTACATCAAAATTAATAGAATACACCTGTATTGTGTCTAACAAGGTTGACATTTTGCCATCCTTTAAAGAATCATCTTAGGGAACCCGAAGAATCAAGAGGAAACTATGCACACAGTTATTCTCGTTCTGGTTGAGGTGTTAATTGTAATTGGAATGTCAAGGTTACTAGGATTGGTATTTAAATCAATTAAACAACCATTAGTCATCGGTGAAATTGTCGCTGGTATCATGTTGGGACCATCATTATTTGGTTTCATTGCTCCCCATGCAGCAGCTACACTGTTTCCTCCAGAAACCTTACCTTTCCTGAATGTTTTATCTCAGGTAGGACTAATATTTTTCATGTTTTTGATAGGTTTAGAGCTAAATCCTAAATATCTCAGCGGTAATTTAAAATCAGCGATTATTATTTCCAATATCAGCATAATTGTGCCGTTTTCCCTAGCTGCGGTTTTATCTTTGCTGTTGTATCCACTCATTTCTAATGCTAGTGTATCTTTTAACGCCTTCGCTTTATTTTTAGGTGCAGCAATGTCAATCACAGCTTTTCCTGTATTGGCCAGAATTATCACCGAAAATAATTTACAAGGGACAAAATTAGGAACATTAGCTTTAACTTGCGCCGCCGTTGATGATGTAACAGCGTGGTGTATTTTAGCAATAGCGATCGCAGTCGCTCGTAATGGTAGCATCAATCAAAACGCTATCCTCACCATTTTTGAAAGCCTCATCTACATTGGTTTTATGTTCACCATAGGGCGGTGGTTTCTCAAACATCTTCTTACCCATTATCGCCGCACAGGAAAGTTAAGCCAACTTCTTCTAGCGTTAATTTATATGGGAGTAGTTGCATCTGCTCTCATGACTGAATTTATTGGTATTCACCTGATTTTCGGCGCATTTTTATTAGGTGCAGTCATGCCCAAAAATGCCGAATTAGTCAGAGAATTAGCTGTAAAAACTGAAGATTTCGTCTTAATTTTTCTTCTCCCTGTGTTTTTTGCCTATAGTGGTTTAAGAACACAAATCGGTTTACTCAACAGTCCACAATTATGGTTACTATGTGCATTAGTTTTAGGAGTAGCCATAGCAGGAAAGTATTTTGGTACTTATTTTGCAGCCCGTCTCAGTGGCATTAATAACCGCGAAGCATCAGCCCTGGGTTGGTTAATGAATACTCGCGGTTTAACAGAATTAATTGTTTTAAATATTGGTTTGGAATTAGGAGTAATATCACCTTTGCTATTTACCATGTTGGTAGTGATGGCTTTGGTAACAACATTTATGACATCACCATTATTAGAATGGACTTATCCCAAACAGTTAATTAAATTAGATGTTGTTGAACCAGAACCAAAACAAGAGACAAATACAAACACAGAAATAATAGAAACAATAGAAACAATAGAAACAATAGAATCTTTTGTTACTCCATATCGGATTTTAGTACCTGTAGCCAACCCCAGCACCCAGAAAGGTTTAGTGCAATTAGCAGTAGCGATCGCCCTCAACTATCGACAACCTGCTGTGATCAATCCTCTCAGTTTAATCGAATTAGAGGAAGACTACGGTTTTGAAAATACACCCACAGAAGCTAACCGCTTAATTACCGAGCGTCGTCACCAACTAGAAGAATTAATTGATACTCTAGAACCGTCAATCATTCGCTCTTATATCCATCCTATCGTTCGCATATCTAGCAATGTCGCTAGAGAAACAGCCCAAATAGCCCAAATAGAACAGCCTGACTTAATACTGGTAGGATGGCATCGTCCAGCCTTTAGTAATAATCGCTTAGGTGGTAGAGTTGGACAAATTCTCAGCACCGCACCAGTAGATGTAGCAGTATTCATAGATAGAGGCGGCGATCGCCTGGAAAATTTGCTAGTTCCCTACTCTGCAAATATCCATGATGACTTAGCCCTGATCCTTGCCCTGCGACTACTCATCAACCGTGATACCTGTATGTTGCAGATTTTACAAGTCTTAACAGCAAATCAAACCCAAGATGAATTAAGTTATGAATTAAACGGAATGATTTCCCAACTACCAGCCAATGTACGCGATCGCATAGAAATCAAAACCATCAGCGATCCAGAACCCATGTCAGCCGTACTTGCAGCCTCAGAAAATATTGACTTAACCATTGCTGGTACTAGTCGCGCTTGGGGTATTGAAAGACAAACTTTAGGAAGATACACAGATGAACTTGCTATTCAATGTCGTTCTTCCCTACTTATCACCCGTCGTTATAGTCAAGTTACCTCTCATCTGAGTTCCCTACTACTAGAAACTAGCTACCAAGAAACAATACATAATTCGTAATTCGTAATAGTGCCTCCGGCACGCTGCGCGAACGTAATTCGTAATCACCAATCATCAACAACATCTAAAATATGAAAAGTCTACTCAAAACCAGGCAAGTTTTACCATCCAATCTTTTGAAGATCAGCTTATTGTTATTATCTACAACAATAACCCTAAATACTTGCATTAATCTGGCAATTGCCAATTTACCAAAACCAAAAGTAACACTCAACAAATGGCAACTTAACCCCAAATCCCAACAGCTAGAAATTACCCTTTCCGCAAATACAAAACCAGAGTATTTCTACCTGGATCAACCCCCCCGTCTAGTTGTAGATTTGCCTAACACCCAATTAGGCAATGTCAACACCCAAAAAAGCTATTCTGGAACAATCCAGAAAATTCGCGTTTCCCAATTTAGCCCACACATCACCCGCCTAGTCATTGACTTAAAACCAGGAACTTTTGTCGATGTCAGCAAAGTAAAACTGCAACCCGCTTTCCCAAAAAACCCCACGCGCTGGGTATTACGACCTATATTCTCCCATCATAACACCACTAACAGCAATCAACCATCTCCATCATCTTTAATGACTCTCCCACCACCAACCACCAACTTACCCACCAACCAACAACCTTTAGTTACAGCACCACCCCTAAATTCTCAAAACCCCTCTCGATTATCCAACTTAACCATCATCCCCGCCAATTCTGCCAACTCTTCAGAAAACACCAATATGATTACAATTCCTAATTCTTCTGCAAATATTCCTAATTCACAGAATTATTCAAATCAAAATTTTAGCGTTCCTATTATCGAATTTGGCCAACCCATACCAACCACTAACTGGTGACTGGTGACTGGTGACTGGTGACTGGGGATACAATGAAAAGATTTTGGATTTTGGATTTTGGATTGTTTTTGTCAACTTCAATCTAAAATCTAAAATCTAAAATTATTCTGCCTCCTGACTCCTTGAACTCCTTCTCCTAAAATCTTTCTGTTTCCTGCGTTGGTGCAACAGCACCCGGTTGAGATAAGAAGAAATTCTGAGCAGATTCGTTTTGATATATACACCTAATATCTGGCTTCTCACTATCCAAGTCACCAGTAAAGCCAAAAGTATTCAGGCGATTTTTACACTCTCTCACCTGATCAGAAGTCACAAGTCTTTTATTTTCTAAAATAGCCCAGTTATTTTGACGGATTACACATCCAGGACGAATACTAGGCTGGGCAACATAGACATTAAAGGGGTTCAGAGTGACAAACAATCTCGCATCCATCACCATCGCACTAGCCCCATATTGCACACAAATTTCCGGGTTTGGTGCTTTAGTATCAATAAATTCACGGGAAGCCACATTGGATGGAGTTAAAGTAGTTGTAGAACTAAAAGCAATACCAATCCCAATACCTAAAATCAACACCCCTCCCAAAACGGCAATAGTGGTGAAATTAAAGATAGGAGATTGGAAAATAGAGGGTTTAGTAGTAGTAGCTGACCTAACAGTTGATTTACGTCTCATTTTTGCTTGATCACCTTCACGCCAATTTTGAGGAGGGAGTGGTTTCTTATCTCCGATACAAAAAAGCTAACTAATGCTAACAAAAGTTGGCTTTTTCTTCCTGTTTCACCAGTTCGACTACGCTCACTGAACTCCTAGAAGTGTATTTAGAGTCAGCAGTCAGCCAAAAAACAACTGACCACTGACCATTAACCATTAACTAACTAGCTAACAGAGTTTTTTCCAGTGAAGTCCAACGGAAATAGCGATCGCCACCCCGTTCAATTACCACTTTCACCCGTGGTTCTAATTTCGGCAAGTTCGCTAAATATTCCACTTCCTGATCAGAAAGAATATTGCCCTCAATAATCCACAGCAATAAACCCTTAGACTTAGGAGGTAGTTGTTCCAAATGAGAACCAATCAAAGGTGGTAGATAATACACATCACCCACTGCTGCACCGCTACCAGTGCTTTTTTTACCTAGATGGGGAGGTCTCACACCATGAACTCCCATCAAATAGGCCGCCACATCTCCCAAACCTCTAGCTGTAATATGGAGGTTAACATAGCCCGCAGCGCGTAAACGACGGCGATAGCGACCTTCGTGGCCTCCCTCCAACGGAACAAATACACCTAAAGAGCCAAATTTCTCCAAATCCCGGATGAAACCCCTGCCAGTGGTAATTAGTGCCATAGATTTTCGTCTTATTTCACTTAGATATTTCTATTATTTACCTTTGGATGGTAGATTAAGTTAAGTTAAGTTATAGAATTTTATCAACATCCAGCATCAACCCCTCTCAAAAAAAATCTTCCCCATAAACCACTGGACAAACACAACTTAATATATTATATTGTTAGATTGTGACCAAACTGTAAAATCAGGTAACTTTCTAAATTAGCAACCTCAAGCAAAAACAGCATCAGTGATTGATGACTGAAAAACAATCTTCCAGCAATATCTGGTAGAAAAGAGCAAGAGACTGGTAAACTAGAAAAGCATTTAGGTCAAAACAAGAAGCTAGAGGCTCATAACCCACAGCCAAAACCAAGCTTCAGTCCGAGTTCACTCCCGCAGCCCCTAAAACAAGGCAAATCCTCAAACAATAGTTTAAGGTATTAAAAGCAGTAGAGCCTGAACAGCAGTTTTCAGGAAATGGATACTGAATGGAAACATCCATTTAAGTCCTACTACCAACGGAGAGTGCCAGAGCAATGGCTTAGACGAAAGCATTGCTGCACAAAAACGCAAAGCAATAGCGTCTTGCATTGATACCAGAAATAATACCTTCCCATAAAAAAGGTAATTATCACTGTTCTGGTGGACAAGAAAGTGAAAAAATAGACGGATTCACCTAACAGTAGACAAACAGTTTGTTGCGTCATCAAGAATTTGCACTGTCAAATGCCAGTCCAAATTTGCGGAGATAGAATCTTCACAATGACGTTAAGAAACTTGTCTCTTAGAAATCCGATTTCCAGGTCAGCAACTAGATAAGGAGAACCAGTTACTGTGTCTGTAGGTATTCTCGGCACCAAGCTGGGCATGACCCAAATCTTTGATGAAGCAGGAGTAGCCATTCCTGTCACCGTAATCAAAGCAGGTCCATGCACTGTCACACAAGTTAAAACACAACAGACCGACGGTTACTCCGCCATTCAAGTTGGCTATGGCGAAGTTAAACCCAAGGCATTGAATCAACCGAAACTAGGACACTTGGCAAAATCATCTGCCCCAGCATTGCGGCATTTGAACGAGTATCGTACTGATACAGCCAGTGAATATGCTTTAGGACAAGAAATTAAAGCAGATATTTTTAGTGAAGGTCAAATTGTAGACGTAATCGGTACAAGTATCGGTCGTGGTTTTGCCGGCAACCAGAAGCGTAACAACTTCGGACGCGGACCCATGTCACACGGTTCCAAAAACCATAGAGCGCCCGGTTCTATCGGTGCAGGTACAACCCCTGGTCGTGTTTATCCTGGAAAACGGATGGCAGGCAGACTAGGCGGAACTCGCGTTACAATTCGTAAACTGACCGTAGTCAAAGTAGATGCAGAACGCAACCTGATCCTGGTTAAAGGCGCGATTCCTGGCAAACCAGGCGGCTTAGTGAACGTAGTACCCACAAACAAAGTTGGTAATAAATAGTTTTAGTTGATTAGCTGTCAGCATTAACTGACAACTGACCACTAACAAAGGATACAAACATGGTTGAGAGTGTAGTTAAAAATTGGCAAGGCGAAGAAGTTGGTCAGACCAGCTTCGAGTTGCGAGTTGCCAAAGAAGAAACAGCGGCGCACATAGTACACCGCGCCCTCGTCAGACAAATGACTAATTCTCGCCAAGGTACAGTCAGCACCAAAACCCGTTCAGAAGTACGAGGTGGAGGACGCAAACCTTGGAGACAAAAAGGCACCGGTCGCGCCCGTGCAGGTTCTATTCGTTCACCATTATGGCGTGGTGGTGGTGTGATCTTTGGACCTAAACCCAGAGATTTCAACATCAAACTCAACCGTAAAGAAAGACGTTTAGCACTGAGGACAGCCTTTGTTAGTCGTGCAGAAGATTTAATAGTTGTAGAAGAATTTAGCAACGAACTACAACGCCCCAAAACCAAAGAATTGGTAGCAGCATTAGCCCGTTGGGGAGCAGTCCCAGAGCAAAAAACCTTGTTAATTTTGTCTGAGATCGCAGAAAACGTGAATTTATCAGCCCGCAATGTAGAAAATTTAAAAGTAATTGCAGCTGATCAGTTAAATGTATTTGATTTACTGCACGCCGACAAAATTGTAGTTACATCCTCAGCTTTAACAAAAATTCAGGAGGTCTACAGTGCCTAACTTTGACCCCCGCAACCTACCCGACTTAGTGCGTCGTCCTATTCTCACCGAGAAAGCGACCATCCTCATGGAGCAAAACAAATACACATTTGAAGTAACTCCTAAATCAACCAAGACACAGATTAAAGCGGCAATTGAAGACTTATTTGCAGTCAAAGTTGTTAAGGTTAACACCACCTTACCACCACGTAAAAAACGCCGTGTAGGTAAATTTATCGGCTTCAAGCCTCAGTACAAAAAAGCGATTGTTACCGTCGCCGCTGGGGACGAAGACAAAATCAGACAAGTTCTCTTCCCAGATGTTTAAAAATTGGCGAATGGCGGATCAGGAATTGAGAAAGGTATTGATTACCAATCACCAATCACCAATCACCAATCACCAATCACCAATTACCAATTAGCAAAGCAAATCGTTTATGGGTACTCGTTCTTATCGCCCTTATACCCCCAGTACTCGCCAAGTTACAATCTCCGACTTTGCGGAAATCACCAAAACTGAGCCAGAAAAATCACTAACTGAATCAGTACATCGTGCCAAAGGTCGGAATAATCAAGGGCGGATAACCAGCCGTCGTCGGGGAGGCGGACACAAGAAACTATACCGGATTATCGACTTTAAGAGAGATAAACGGAATATAGCAGCTACAGTTACAGCAATTGAATATGATCCTAACCGGAATGCGCGAATCGCCTTAGTTCAGTACGAAGATGGCGAAAAGCGATATATATTACATCCCAATGGCTTGAAAGTAGGCGCAAAAATTATTGCTGGACCTGAAGCACCTTTTGAAGATGGTAATGCCCTGCCTCTGTCTAACATTCCCTTGGGTACTAACGTTCACAACGTAGAACTGACAGCAGGTAAAGGCGGTCAAATTGTCCGTGCTGCTGGTGCAACAGCCCAAGTTGTGGCTAAAGAAGGTAACTATGTGACATTGAAATTACCTTCTGGTGAAGTTCGCATGATACGTAAAGAATGTTACGCCACCATCGGACAAGTAGGCAACACCGACGCGAGAAACCTGAGTGCTGGTAAAGCCGGACGGAATCGCTGGAAAGGTCGCCGTCCTAAGGTTAGAGGTAGCGTCATGAACCCAGTAGACCACCCACATGGTGGTGGTGAAGGTAGAGCGCCCATTGGTAGATCAGGTCCTGTGACACCTTGGGGTAAACCAGCTTTAGGTGCTAAGACCCGCAAGCGCAAAAAAGCCAGCACTAAATTAATTGTCCGTCGTCGCCGTAAGTCCTCTAAACGGGGTCGTGGCGGTCGTCAGTCTTAGAATTTTAGATTTTAAATTTTGGATTTTAGATTCAGTTAACTTGTGGGCATCTGCAAAATTATGAAAATAACAGAAGTCTTGACAAGTAGCTTGAATCATCCAAAATCCGAAATTATCAATCCAAAATCTGTCTTGAAAAGTTCTGATCGGCGGAAACCGCCGCTCCGACTTTCCGCAAAATCAAAAATCCAAAATTGAACTATGGGTCGTTCTTTAAAAAAAGGTCCTTTCGTTGCTGATCACTTACTCAGCAAAATCGAAAAGCTGAACGAGAAAAACGAAAAGCAAGTCATCAAAACTTGGTCGAGAGCTTCAACAATCATACCCGTTATGGTGGGTCATACCATCGCTGTACACAATGGTAAACAGCACGTTCCCGTATTTGTGAACGAACAAATGGTAGGACATAAGTTGGGAGAATTTGCTCCAACCCGCACCTACAGAGGTCATGGTAAGAGTGATAAAAAATCGGGGAGATAGTCATTGGTAAAAGGTGACAGGTGACAGGTGACAGGTGACAGAAAAAATGCGGAAGTTAAAGAATAATTGATGCGTGGAATTCTGAACTCCTGATAGCGAAGCGTGGCGTAAGCCATACTCCTGAACTCCTATTCCCACTGACCAAAACAGAGAAAATTATGGCAACTGATACTACAGAAGTTAAAGCGATCGCTCGTTATATCCGCATTTCTCCCTACAAAGTGCGTCGTGTACTGGATCAAATCCGGGGGCGTTCATATCGGGAAGCACTAATCATCCTGGAATTTATGCCCTACCGCGCCTGTGAACCAGTATTAAAGGTGTTAAGAAGTGCGGCCGCTAATGCTGAACACAATGCAGGTTTAGATCGGGCAGAATTGGTAATTACTCAAGCTTATGCTGACCAAGGTCCAGTTTTAAAACGGTTCCAACCCAGAGCGCAAGGAAGAGCTTATCAAATCCGCAAACCGACCTGTCATATTACTGTTGCTGTCGGTGCAGGTGCTACTGCTGCTAAATAAGCAGCCAAATAAGCACTCATACAGCCACAACTAATTGCGTACAGTAAGAAATTTTAGAGGAAGCATTTGTGGGACAGAAAATTCATCCAGTCGGTTTTCGTCTGGGTATTACACAAGAACATCAATCCCGTTGGTTCGCAGTTCCTGACCGTTATCCAGCACTGCTGCAAGAAGACCACAAACTCCGTCAATACATAGAAAAAAAACTGGGAAGAACCGCTCAAAATAACGCTGGTATTTCCGAAATACGTATTGAGCGCAAAGCTGACCAAATCGACTTAGAGTTACGGACAGCTAGACCAGGTGTGGTAGTAGGTCGGGGTGGACAAGGTATAGAATCACTGCGTACCGGACTGCAAGACTTGTTAGGTGGTCAACGGCAAATTCGCATTAACGTTGTGGAAGTGCAAAAAGTTGATGCTGATGCTTATTTAATTGCCGAATACATCGCTCAACAATTAGAACGCCGTGTTTCCTTCCGTCGGGTAGTGCGCCAAGCGATTCAACGCGCCCAAAGAGCCGGAGTACAAGGAATTAAAGTTCAAGTGGGTGGTCGCCTCAATGGTGCGGAAATTGCCCGGACAGAGTGGACTCGTGAAGGTAGAGTACCTTTACATACACTGCGTGCTGACATTGATTATTCCTACTGCACAGCCCAAACAATTTACGGAATTTTGGGTATCAAGGTTTGGGTATTCAAGGGCGAGATTATCCCTGGACAAGAAGAAGCACCACAACCATCAGGAAGGGAGCGCGAACCCCGTCGTCGTGACCAAAAACGCCGTCGCCAACAATTTGAAGACCGTTCAAATGAAGCGTAATAGGTGACAGGTGAGAGGTGACAGGTGACAGTAAAAAGCCAATTACCGATTACCAATTACCGATTACCAATCACCGACTACCGATTACCAATTACCAATTAGCAAACCATGTTAAGTCCTAAAAGAACGAAATTCCGCAAACAACAACGCGGACGCATGGAGGGTCTAGCACACCGTGGCAGTACCCTGAACTTTGGGGATTTTGCTCTGCAAGCCCAAGAGCCATGTTGGATTACTTCCCGGCAAATCGAAGCTTCTCGTCGGGCAATGACTCGTTACATTCGCCGGGGTGGTAAAATCTGGATTCGCATTTTCCCAGATAAACCCGTTACCATGCGGCCTGCAGAAACCCGGATGGGTTCCGGTAAAGGTAATCCCGAATTTTGGGTAGCTGTAGTTAAACCAGGTCGGATTTTGTTTGAAATCGCTGGTGTATCCGAAGAAATAGCTCGTGAAGCTATGAGATTGGCGGCTTATAAGTTGCCCATCAAAACTAAGTTTATTGTGCGCTCTCAACCACAGGAGCAAGAATAGGTTATGGCTCTTCCCAAGATTTCAGAAGCTAGAGAATTAAGTGATGAAAAACTAGCTGAGGAAATAGTCGCTGTTAAGAAACAACTATTTCAATTACGCTTGCAAAAAGCCACCAGACAGCTAGAAAAACCTCACCAGTTTAGACACGCCCGCCATCGCCTAGCTCAACTGTTGACAGTAGAGGGAGAACGGAAACGGGCAGCAAGTCAATCGACTCAAGAAGCAAAGTAGGAGATTATGGCAGTCAAAGAACGAGTTGGCTTGGTAGTGAGCGATAAAATGCAAAAAACCGTGGTTGTCGCTGTAGAAAACCGAGCTCCTCACCCCAAGTACGGCAAAATCGTAGTTCAAACCCGGCGCTATAAGGCTCACGATGAAGATAATAACTGCAAAGTGGGCGATCGCGTGCGGATTCAGGAAACTCGACCCCTGAGCAAAACTAAGCGTTGGCAAGTTACAGAAATCCTTAACGCTAAAGCTACAACATAAATGGTTGTTATAAAATTAACAACTCTAACCGGGAGACTAAGTTGTGATTCAACCCCAAACTTATCTGAATGTCGCAGATAATAGCGGTGCCAAAAAACTCATGTGCATCCGCGTATTAGGCGCAGGTAATCGTCGCTATGGTGGCGTAGGCGATAAAATTATCGCTGTTGTGAAAGAGTCTAACCCCAACATGGCTGTTAAAAAGTCTGATGTTGTGGAAGCAGTAATTGTTCGCACCAAGAAAAGTATTAATCGTGACAGTGGTATGAGCATTCGTTTTGATGATAATGCCGCAGTCATCATCAACAAAGATGGCAATCCCAGAGGTACACGGGTGTTTGGACCAGTGGCACGGGAATTACGCGATAAAAACTTTACCAAAATAGTTTCTCTCGCGCCGGAGGTGCTGTAATGGCAAAGCCAAAACCTAAAGTGTTTCATAAAATGCACGTCAAAACCGGCGACACTGTACAAGTGATAGCCGGTAAAGATAAAGGCAAAGTGGGAGAAGTGATTAAAGCACTACCCCAAGACAGCAAAGTTATTGTTAAAGGTGTCAACATTAAGACCAAGCACGTTAAACCTCAGCAAGAAGGTGAGTCTGGTCAGATTGTTAACCAAGAGTATCCTGTTCATAGTTCCAATGTGATGCTCTACTCCACCAAGCAAAACGTCGCTAGTCGTGTCTGCTACACTTTCACCGCTGAAGGGAAGAAAGTGAGAATGTTGAAAAAAACAGGTGAGATTTTAGATAAATAAGCCTGTAACCAGGTTGAGATTTTAGATTTGAGTAGATTTAAAGATATTCAATCCAAAATCTAAAATCCAAAATCTAAAATTCCCTGACCAAGCCCAGGGATAATCAGGACAAATAACTATGGCGACAACTAGACTCAAAACTGTATATCAAGAGACAATTGTCCCCAAACTAACCCAACAGTTTCAGTACACTAACGTACATCAAGTACCTAAAGTGGTGAAAATCACTGTTAACCGGGGTTTGGGTGAAGCTGCTCAAAATGCTAAAGCATTAGAAGCATCTTTAAACGAAATTGCCCTGATTACTGGTCAAAAACCAGTAGTGACAAGAGCAAAAAAGGCGATTGCTGGCTTCAAAATTCGTCAAGGTATGCCTGTTGGCATCATGGTGACTCTCAGAGGCGAACGGATGTATGCCTTTCTCGACCGTCTGATCAGCCTCGCATTACCTAGAATCCGCGACTTTCGTGGTGTTAGCCCCAAAAGCTTTGATGGGCGAGGTAACTATACTCTAGGTGTACGAGAACAGCTAATTTTTCCAGAAGTCGAGTACGACAGCATCGATCAAATCCGTGGTTTAGATATCTCTATCATTACCACAGCGAAAAACGACGAAGAGGGTCGTGCCTTACTTAAAGAAATGGGAATGCCCTTTCGCGATCAATAAGTTCATCTAAAGAGGGAACGATGGCGGCTAACGACACAATTGCAGATATGCTGACGCGCATCCGCAATGCTAACCTGGCAAGGCATCAAACAACACAAGTGCCAGCAACAAAAATGACTCGTAGTATTGCCAAGGTACTACAACAAGAAGGCTTTATTTCTGAAGTTTCAGAAGCCGGAGAAGGGGTCAAGCGTAACTTAGTAATTTCCCTGAAATACAAAGGTAAAAATCGCCAACCCTTAATTACAGCACTGAAGCGTGTAAGTAAACCTGGTTTGCGGGTTTACTCCAACAGAAAAGAATTACCAAGAGTGCTAGGTGGCATCGGTATTGCCATTATTTCTACATCCAGTGGGATTATGACCGACCGTGAAGCGCGTCGTCAGAACTTGGGTGGTGAAGTGCTTTGCTACGTTTGGTAATCAAGAAGATCAGGAGTATGGCTAACGCCACGCTTCGCTATCAGGAGTTCAGGAGTTCAGAATTTTTTCAGGGTTATTAACCACGACTCATTCTCGTACTCACAACTCATAACTGACAAAGGACAAAATTAAGTCATGTCTCGTATTGGTAAACGTCCAATTACTGTTCCCGCCAAAGTACAAGTGGCGATAGATGGCACAAAGGTAGTGGTAAAAGGTCCAAAGGGAGAACTTTCCCGTGATCTACCCGCCAATGTCATAGTTTCTCAGGAAGGCGAAACTTTGTTGGTAACTCGTCGGGATGAAACCCGTACTTCCAGACAAATGCACGGTCTAAGCCGTACCCTGGTTGCCAACATGGTTGAAGGAGTATCCCAAGGTTTTCAACGGCGCTTGGAAATTCAAGGGGTTGGTTATCGCGCCCAAGTTCAAGGCCGTAACCTTGTATTGAATATCGGTTATAGCCATCAGGTACAAATTGAACCACCAGACGGAATTCAGTTTGCTGTAGAAAATAACACCAATGTCATCGTCAGTGGCTATGACAAAGAAGTGGTAGGTAACACAGCAGCTAAAATTCGTGCTGTCCGTCCACCTGAACCCTACAAAGGTAAAGGTATTCGCTACGCCGGTGAAGTGGTCAGACGCAAAGCTGGTAAGACTGGTGGTAAAGGTAAGAAGTAAATATGAAACTCACTCGCAGAGAATCAAAACAGCGTCGTCATCGGCGCGTGCGTGGTAAAGTTAGCGGTTCCCAAGAACGCCCACGGTTAGCTGTATTCCGGTCTAATGAGCATATTTATGCTCAAGTCATTGATGATACACAACATCAAACCATTGTCGCAGCATCAACTGTAGAACCAGAGTTGAAATCTAACTTAGCTTCTGGTGCTAACTGTGATGCCTCAGCGCAAGTTGGTAAGTTGATAGCAGTGCGTTCCTTAGAAAAAGGTATTACCAAAGTCGTTTTTGATCGCGGTGGTAACCTCTATCATGGTCGCATCAAAGCACTAGCTGAAGCAGCACGCGAAGCAGGTTTAGATTTCTAAAGTCATCTGTCAGGGAACAGGGAACAGGTAACAGTAATAACTGAAAACTGAAAACTGGCAACTGGCAATTGACTAATGACCAATGACAGCTAACGTTGAGAGAGCATGAATTATGGCAACGGGTCGTCGTAAAGCAAGTAAAGCAAAAAAAGAAGAAACCAACTGGCAAGAACGGGTAATTCAAATCCGTCGTGTTAGTAAAGTGGTTAAAGGTGGTAAAAAACTTAGCTTCCGGGCAATTGTCATCGTTGGTAACGAACGCGGGCAAGTTGGTGTAGGAGTGGGTAAAGCTTCTGATGTGATCGGGGCAGTTAAAAAAGGTGTGGCAGATGGCAAAAAACATCTGATTGAAATTCCTATCACCAAATCTAACTCTATTCCTCATCCTATTGATGGTATCGGCGGTGGTGCTAAAGTTATCATGCGTCCAGCCGCACCCGGTACAGGTGTAATCGCCGGGGGTGCAGTACGGACTGTATTAGAGTTGGCAGGAGTACGTAATGTTCTCGCTAAACAATTAGGCTCTAGTAATCCTCTGAATAATGCTAGAGCCGCTGTTAATGCTCTATCTACACTGCGGACATTCGCGGAAGTCGCTGAAGATAGGGGTATTGCTGTAGAGAATCTCTATATTTAGTAACGCTTTGAGATTGGATTTTTCATATAAAATCCATAAGCACAACGAGATTATCAATCCCAAATCTAAAATCCCAAATCAAAATGAGACTCAACGATGTTAAGCCCCAAAAAGGCTCAAAAAAACGCCGTAAGCGTGTAGGTAGAGGTATTTCTGCCGGTCAAGGTGCTAGTGCAGGTCTAGGTATGCGGGGTCAAAAATCTCGCTCTGGTAGTAGCACTAGACCAGGTTTTGAAGGTGGTCAACAGCCGTTGTACCGTCGGATACCTAAACTCAAGGGGTTTCCCGTCGTTAATCGTAAAGTTTACACTACGATAAATGTAGAGAAGTTGGCCTCCCTACCTGCTAATTCAGAAGTAACTTTGGCTTCTTTGAAGGAAGCTGGGATTCTTACATCTGTTAAAGGACCCTTGAAAATCTTGGGTAATGGGGAATTGGGCATTCCGCTCAAGGTGCAAGCGGCAGCTTTCACAGGCCAAGCTCGTAGCAAAATTGAGGCAGCTGGCGGAAGTTGTGAAGTCTTAGACTGAGCCAGGAAACAGCACTCCCAGCTAGTCAACTCGCTTCCAGCGCCTGGTTAACTATAAAGGTAGCACTCTATGATCAGTCGAGACAAAGCCCCAACGGCTCAAGAAACTTTTATGCAGATGGCGCAAGCAGCTGGACTGAGAGGAAGGCTGCTGGTCACAGTCGGTATTTTAATTTTGGTTCGCCTGGGCATCTTTTTACCAGTTCCAGGAATTAATCGGGAGAGATTTGCAGAAGCTATATCCGGCAATAATTCCATTTTCGGTTTATTGGATATATTTTCGGGACGGGGACTCTCTACACTGGGGGTATTTGCTCTGGGGATTTTGCCCTTTATCAATGCGTCTATTATCATCCAATTGCTGACTGCCGCCATACCTTCTTTAGAAAACTTACAGAAAAATGAAGGGGAGGCAGGACGGCGGAAAATATCGCAAATTACCCGCTATGTGACTGTTGGTTGGGCAGTTGTTCAAAGTACGGCTTTTTCAGCATTGTTCTTACAACAATTTGCCGTTAATCCTGGACCAGTTTTTGTGGCAGAAACGGCGATCGCTCTCACTGCTGGTTCAATGTTTGTCATGTGGGCATCGGAACTGATCACAGAAAGAGGTATTGGCAATGGTGCATCTTTGTTGATTTTTGTCAACATTGTTGCTTCTTTACCTAAATCTTTAGGCGATACCATTGACTTGGTACAAGTTGGCGGCCGGGAAATAGTCGGTCGTGTGATTGTCCTCGTACTGGTTTTTATAGCTACCATTATCGGTATTGTGTTCGTGCAGGAAGGAATGCGGCGCATTCCCATTATTTCTGCACGTCGTCAGGTAGGTCGGCGAGTTTTGGCAGAACAGAGGAGTTTTCTACCTCTGCGCCTCAACCAAGGTGGTGTGATGCCAATTATTTTTGCCGCTGCTATTCTCAGTTTGCCACTGCTAATAGCCAATTTCACTAAAAATGCTGAATTGGCAAATATCGTTAATACTTATCTAAGTCCCAGTGGTTCTGGTTCTTGGGTTTACGCTTTGGTGTACATGGTTTCCATTATCTTCTTTAGCTACTTCTATTCTTCGTTGATTCTCAACCCTGTAGATGTGGCGCAAAACTTGAAGAAAATGGGTTCTAGTATTCCCGGTATTCGTCCCGGTAAGGCTACCAGTGAGTATATTGAGCGTGTCAGTAACAGATTGACTTTTTTAGGCGCACTCTTTTTGGGCTTAGTGGCTATTATTCCCACGGCTGTAGAAAGCACTTTAAACGTGCCAACTTTTAGAGGGTTGGGTGCTACCTCTTTATTAATTTTAGTGGGCGTGGCAATTGATACGGCAAGGCAAATTCAGACCTACGTTATCTCTCAACGCTATGAAGGAATGGTGAAACAATAGTGACGCGATTAATCTTCTTGGGACCACCGGGTGCGGGTAAAGGAACTCAGGCTAAAGCCTTGGCTGATTTTTTAAATATTCCTCATATTTCCACTGGGGACATTTTACGCCAAGCCATTACAGACCAAACAGATTTGGGGAAAAAAGCCCAAGAATACATGGATAAGGGTGATTTAGTTCCTGACAAACTTGTAGAAGATATGGTTGAGGAACGACTCCAAAAACCAGATGCAGAACATGGTTGGATTCTTGATGGCTTTCCTCGCACAGTTGCCCAAGCAATTTTCTTGGGAGAACTGTTGGCAAAAATGGAGAAGGACGAGGAAAAGGTGGTTAACCTGGATGCACCCGATGACATTGTTATAGATCGGTTGTTGGGACGAGGACGTAAAGATGATGCTGAAGATGTAATTCGTCATCGTCTGGATGTTTATCGCCGAGATACTGCACCACTCATTAAATATTATGGCGATCGCCATAAACTTTTAACTGTTAACGGTAATCAGTCCCAAGAAGAAGTTACCGCCGAATTAAAAAAGGTCATAGCTGTTTAGGGGATGAACAGGGGAAATAGAGGAGCAAATATCCCAATCCTCAATCCCCAGTCCCCAATTCCTTTTAGCTAAGATATATTAATAAACTGTTGATATATTTCGCAATTTGTGTATTCTTACCGATTGCATTTGTGGCAACGGAACAGAAAATTGTCGAGTTGAGGAAAAAATTTGTCTAAACAAGATTTGATTGAAATGGAAGGGACTGTCACCGAATCATTGCCCAATGCAATGTTTCGTGTGGACTTGGACAATGGTTTTAATGTTCTAGCACACATTTCCGGTAAAATTCGCCGTAATTACATCAAAATTTTACCTGGTGATCGGGTCAAGGTGGAGTTAACTCCCTACGACCTGACAAAAGGCCGAATCACCTATCGACTACGGAAGAAATAAAACTATGTAGAGAATCTTACCATAAATCAGCCAATTTGGGATTTACCCACTTGCTTAACTGAAATAATTTCCCTAGAAATGCTATAATTTACTATTTGGAGTCAATTAGAACAGGCATGAAAGTCAGAGCCTCAGTCAAAAAAATCTGTGAAAAATGCAACGTGATCAAGCGCCGTGGTCGCGTTATGGTGATTTGTGAAAACCCCAAACACAAGCAACGTCAAGGATAAAACTCTGATTACCAGAGCTTTGGTGCAGCAAAAAATCACCATCAAAAACCAAGAATGTGATTAATTATCACGATCTGCTAAATGCGAGCAAGAACAAAAGAGGGAGACATTCATTGTGGCAAGGATTTCGGGAGTAGACCTACCCCGCGATAAGCGCGTAGAGATTGGTCTAACTTACATTTATGGAATTGGGTTAACAAGGTCGCAAGAAATCCTAGCGGCTACTGGTGTGAACCCAGACACCCGCGTTAAAGACCTGAGTGATGCTGATGTAGCGGCTTTGAGAGCCGAAATAGAAAGTAATTATCAGGTAGAAGGTGACTTACGCCGTTTGGAGGCGATGAGCATCAAGCGTCTAGTGGATATTGGCTGTTATCGTGGCCGTCGTCATCGCATGGGCTTACCCGTCAGAGGACAAAGAACCCGCACCAATGCCAGAACCCGACGCGGCAGAAGACAAACAGTGGCTGGTAAGAAGAAAGCCCCTGGTAAATAAATAAACTTTCTAGGCTTGCTCATGACAGCAAGTTTTACCTTAAATTCACCAAACAAATATGGCAAGACAACCAACTAAAAAAACCGGGAGCAAAAAGCAGAAACGGAACGTACCTAACGGCATTGCCTACATTCAGTCTACTTTCAACAATAGCATTGTCACCATTACCGATCAAAATGGAGATGTCATCTCCTGGGCAAGTGCTGGTTCAAGTGGATTTAAAGGGGCAAAAAAAGGAACTCCCTTCGCAGCACAAACCGCCGCTGAAAGTGCAGGCCGTCGCGCTATGGACCAAGGAATGCGTCAAATTGAGGTGATGGTAAGTGGACCTGGAGCCGGTCGAGAAACTGCGATCCGGGCGTTGCAAGGAGCAGGATTAGAAATTACCCTAATCCGTGATATTACCCCTATTCCTCACAATGGCTGCCGTCCACCTAAGCGCCGTCGAGTTTAAACACTGTCAGAATTCAGGAGTCAGTAGAGACGTTCCACCGGAACGTCTGTACAGGAGTCAGAAAGTTTGAGAAATCCGTAGATGATCAAATAGTAATTTTTGGCGTAACTGTTAAGAAGCTGACCGCTGATAGCTGAATGCTTACTAAGCATTAACTGTTAAACACGCTCAGGCAGAAAGTTCATGCTCAGGGAAATCACCGCCAAGGCAATCTGGGAAATATAAAGTAAACTTCAGAAGCAATTGGTGATTAAAAAGCATATCAGCCCTCCCAATGGGAAGGCTGCTCAACTTTCAAAAAACAGAAAAACAGAATATTAACATGCCTGCGGATTGAATTGGCAAACCAAACTATCACTAATTTTATATGTTGGCAGTTTGATCCACCACAGTCATAGATCAGAGCATAAAGTGAATTTGATAGGCAAATTAATTGCCTGATAGCAGCACCTTGAAAGGGAGGCTACTCCGTGGCGCAGTTCCAAATTGAATGTGTAGAGTCTAATACAGAGGAAAGTCGCAGCCATTACAGTAAATTTGTCCTCGAACCCTTAGAACGTGGTCAAGGGACAACTGTAGGTAACGCATTGCGGCGGGTTTTGTTGTCCAATTTAGAAGGGACGGCAGTTACAGCAGTAAGGATAGCTGGGGTTAGTCATGAGTTTGCCACAGTTCCTGGTGTCAGGGAAGATGTGCTGGAAATTCTCATGCGCATGAAGGAAGTGATCCTCAAAAGCTATTCTTCTCAACCCCAGATCGGTCGGTTATTGGTTAATGGTCCTGCAACAGTCACTGCGGCACATTTTGATTTGCCTAGTGAAGTAGATGTGATTGATCCTACCCAGTATGTAGCTACTTTGGCTGAAGGTGGCAAACTGGAAATGGAATTTCGCATTGAAAGAGGTAAAGGTTATCGTACTGTAGAACGGGGTAGAGAAGAAGCCACTTCCCTGGACTTTTTGCAAATTGACTCGGTATTTATGCCGGTGCGAAAAGTAAATTATAGCGTTGAAGAAGCCCGTGGTGATGGTACTCTTAAAGATCGACTGTTATTAGAAGTTTGGACTAATGGCAGCGTTTCACCTCAAGAAGCACTATCTTCAGCGGCGGGAATTTTGGTAGATTTATTTAACCCGTTAAAAGATATCTCCTTAGAACCTACAGATATGGGTTCAGATATCCCAGACGATCCAACTGCTCAAATTCCCATTGAAGAATTGCAGTTGTCTGTCCGTGCTTATAACTGTCTCAAACGAGCGCAAGTTAATTCCGTGGCAGATTTGCTGGATTATACCCAAGAAGACCTCTTGGAAATCAAAAACTTTGGTCAAAAGTCGGCGGAAGAAGTAGTGGAAGCTTTACAGCGTCGTTTAGGCATTACTTTACCGCAGGAAAGAGGTTCTAAACCAAACTAATTTTATTTTGTAATAATTTCAAGTGCATTATTATGCGTCACCGTTGTAAAGTCAAAAAACTTGGTAAACCCACAGACCAGCGTCGTGCTTTATTGCGATCGCTCACCACTGAGCTTATCCGTCATGGTCGTATTACCACAACTGTAATCCGTGCTAAAGTATTGCGGAGTGAAGCGGAAAAGATGATCACCCTAGCTAAAGATGGTTCTTTGGCAGCACGTCGGGAAGCTTTGGGTTATATCTACGATAAATCCCTAGTTCATGCTTTGTTTGAGCAAGCACCTACTCGGTATGCTAACCGTCAAGGTGGTTATACTCGCATTCTGCACACCGTACCCCGTCGCGGTGATAATGCAGAAATGGCGATTATTGAATTAGTTTAAAGTCAAAGGGAACAGGAAATAGGGAATAGGGAACAGGGAATAGGGAAGATATAAACATTATAGAGCTATTGCCTTTTGCCTTTTGCCTCTTGCCTTTTACCAAACCCAGTATGTTAGAAAGCCGCCAGCCAACACCAACTTATCGAGTAGCCTTGGTCATTCAGTATCTAGGTACTAATTTTCACGGCTGGCAACGGCAAAAGGCGCAGCGAACAGTCCAAGAAGAGATAGAAACAGCTATAGCTACTGTTCTGGGGTATCACGTGACACTTCACGGCGCAGGGCGAACTGATGCCGGAGTTCATGCAGCTGCTCAAGTCGCGCATTTTGATGCTACAGGTTATATACCCGCACACAAGTGGGCAACAGTTTTGAACAGTTACCTACCTCCAGATATATTAATCAGGGCTTCGGCGGGTGTAGATGACCGTTGGCACGCTCGCTTTAATGCAGTGTATCGTCGGTACAGATACACAATCTATACTGAAGCTCTACCAAACTTGTTTGTGAACTCCTTCAGTTGGCATTATTATTATGCTCCCTTGGACGAAAATTTAATTCAAGCTGCCCTGAAACCTCTGCTGGGAAAACATCATTTAGCGGCTTTTCATCGTGCAGGATCGGCGCGATCGCATTCCTGGGTTGAAGTACAAGCAGCAGAATGTTATCGAAAAGGTTCATTACTCCATATTGAAATTCAGGCCAATGGATTTTTATATGGCATGGTGCGGTTATTAGTAGGGATGCTGGTAGAAGTTGGTTCTGGAGTGCGATCGCTCGAAGATTTCACCAACATCTGGCAAACAGAAAACCGGGAAAAAGTGAAATACGCCGCACCACCTCAAGGCTTATGCTTGTTAAGGGTAGGATATCCTGATTTTCCCTTTCCCCAGGAAATTTGGTACGACACCCAACCATATTTAGTGTTTGGTCAGGATAAATAGGTGACAGGTGACAGGTGACAGGTGACAGTGAAAGATCAAAACTAACCACTAATTACTGAAAGCTGATTACTGAAAGCTGATTACTGACCACTCAAAACCGACAAAGGAAAAATAACAATGAGTAGTAAAACTTACCTTCCTCCTCAAGAAAAACTTGAGCGCGAGTGGTATGTAGTAGATGCCACCGATAAACGCCTGGGTAGACTAGCAAGCGAAATTGCTATGGTTCTCAGAGGCAAAAGAAAAGCTGAATATACACCCCACTTAGACACTGGTGATTTCGTAGTTGTCATCAACGCCGAAAAAGTAGCAGTTACCGGTAAAAAACGCACTCAAAAAGTTTACCGTCGTCATTCTGGCCGTCCTGGTGGAATGAAAACAGAAACCTTTGCTAAATTACAACAACGTTTACCAGAACGGATTGTAGAACACGCTGTGAAAGGGATGTTACCTAAAAACAGCTTGGGTAAACAATTATTCACAAAGTTGAAAGTTTACGCTGGTCCTACCCATCCCCACGCAGCACAAAAACCCAAAGAACTAATTGTTAACACAATTCCTGGAGAAAATTAATAATGGCAACAGTAGCAGAAGCTAATAGCGGTCGCGCTGTGTACTGGGGTACTGGCCGCCGTAAGTCCGCAGTCGCACAAGTACGTTTAGTTCCCGGTGAAGGTAAATTTACCGTTAACGGCAAAGATGGAGAATTATACTTCCAATTCAATGCCAACTACTTAGGAGCGATCAAAGCACCTTTAGAGACTTTGGGACTAGAAAGCGAATATGACATTTTAGTAAAAGCTGAAGGCGGTGGTTTAACCGGTCAAGCTGACTCTATTCGCTTGGGTGTCGCTCGTGCTTTGTGTCAGTTAGATCCTGATAACCGTTCACCTTTGAAAATCGAAGGTTATTTAACTCGTGATCCACGAGCTAAAGAACGGAAAAAATACGGTTTACACAAAGCTCGCAAAGCTCCTCAATACTCCAAACGATAAAGCTGGAGGCAGGAGGCAGAAGGCAGGAGGCAGGAGGTATACCAAATTTTACCCAGTCCCCAGTCCTCAGTCCCCAGTCACCAATCCTAGTTATAATTTTGATAGAGAAACACCACAAAAGGAAAAATGGCTAAACCTGATATTCATCCCCAGTGGTATCCAGAGGCTAAGGTCTACTGTAACGGTCAAGTTGTGATGACTGTTGGTTCTACAAAACCGGAATTGCACGTAGATGTTTGGTCTGGAAACCATCCCTATTACACTGGTACTCAGAAAATTATTGACGCTGAGGGTCGTGTGGAACGCTTCCTCCGCAAATATGGTATGTCTGGCGAACAAGGCAGTAAAAAGAAAAAGTAGCTGGTTGGCTATAGCTTGTGCTGGCATGATGCCCGCACCACAAGGACCCTGCATGGTTGTGGGGTCACTTGTCATTTTATGCTTGAGCCAACTTGTTATTTTTTAGGAGCTTGTATAGTCGTTATGGCAGAATCATATTTACTGGAGAAACTAAAATCTGTTGAACAAACTTTTCATGAATTAACTCGCCGTTTGGCAGACCCAGATACGGCGAAAAATCCTGATGAGTATCAAAAAATTGCTAAGTCTCGTTCTTCTTTAGAAGAGGTTGTTAATACTTACGAAACTTGGAAAACTGCCCAGGAAGAATTAATTGGGGCGCGTCAAATTCTTAAAGAGTCTAATGGGGATCCAGAGTTGCAAGAAATGGCAGCTTTGGAGGTGAAGGAATTAGAAGATAAGATAGAACATCTGGAAGACAGGTTGAAGATATTGCTGCTACCTCGTGATCCGAATGATGATAAAAACATCATGTTGGAAATTCGCGCTGGGACTGGTGGTGATGAAGCGAGTATTTGGGCGGGTGATCTGCTGAGAATGTATTCTCGCTATGCTGATACTCAAGGTTGGAGAGTGAAGCTAGTCAGCGAGTCTCTGGGTGAGATGGGCGGTTTTAAGGAAGTAATTCTGGAAATTCAAGGTGATAGTGTTTACAGTAAGCTGAAGTTTGAAGCTGGTGTTCATCGTGTGCAGCGTGTTCCAGCAACGGAGGCGGGGGGTAGGGTGCATACTTCTACCGCTACTGTGGCTATTATGCCAGAAGTGGATGATGTAGAGGTGCATATTGATCCGAAAGATATTGAAATGACTACTGCGCGTTCTGGTGGTGCGGGTGGACAAAACGTGAACAAGGTGGAAACGGCGGTTGACTTGATGCACAAACCGACTGGTATCCGCATTTTCTGTACTGAAGAACGGAGTCAGTTACAGAACAAGGAACGGGCGATGCAAATTTTGCGGGCGAAACTCTATGAAATGAAGTTGCGGGAACAACAGGAAGCTGTAACTTCGATGAGGCGATCGCAAGTTGGTACTGGTTCTCGTTCAGAAAAAATCCGCACTTACAATTATAAAGATAGTCGGGTGACTGATCATCGTTTGGGACAGAATTTCACTTTGAATCCTGTTTTGGAAGGTGATATTGAAACCTTGATTCAATCTTGTATTTCTCAAGATCAACAGGAACGTTTAGCAGAATTAGCTGCTGCTAATAATTAATTTTTAGCTTTAAATATTTGCTAAAACCGCTTATTTTGTTGTTGTTTTTTACAGGAATAGGCGGTTTTTTTTATGATTAAGATAATCTAGTTTATTTTGAGTACGGTGTATGGCGTTCTTATAGCAAAAGCAATGAGGGTGAGTAATGAGTCAGCAAGAATTTAATTATATTCTGTTCACCTCTAACCAAGAGTTAGCTAACCCGATGGATTTATTGCTGAATAAAGAATGGTTGAGAAAAAGCATTCGAGGTGAGGAAGAAGTAAGTGGTAATATTGGTGCTGGTTTAGATTGGGGTTCTAGTTTTGAACAACTGTTGCTGAATCCTGAATTGTTTTATCGTTTAAAAACTTTGCGGATTTCTTTGAATCGGGAAGTGCGCTTATTGCTCAAAGATTGGAATTTGGGAACTGCAACTTCTATAGCATCTGCTACTGCAAGGGAGAAGTTATTGGAAAGATTAAGATTACCTACACCTGATGTTAGAGAACATATTCAAGCTGTATTGCAGAGAGATGAACTTTTTGGAGAGGAGTTTATTTCTAATCATCAGGTGTTACGCGAACTGCTTGGAGTAATGTTGACAGAAAACGATTGGGAAATTATTGCTTCAGTTGCGGCGGATTCGTTAAAGCAGCAAATTATAAATCAAGTTCTAACTTACAAAATTTCAGCCTAGTGATAAATAAAAGTGAGGTTTTTTGATTTAAGTTAATTTCTAGCTAAGAATCTGAAGTTTAGCTTCATCAAATACTAAACCACGACGGGCAAAATATTTATGAATATTGATTTGCACAAATAAATCCTTGAGTTCTTCTGCGATTTCAGTTGGCGGATTTCCTGATAAAGCAACTGCAATTAAACGTTCTGCGCTGTGAATTTCTCCACAGTCAATTGCTAGGGTTGCTGCACTACGATACAATATTGAACGGGTTGGTTCTGCTGTTAAATCATTGGTTATTAATTCTGCTGCTAATCGTTCTTTTTCAAATGCTTGTCGGGATAATTGAGCAGCTAAATCTGAGTTATTTCTAAGTTTAGCAACTTGTGCCATTTCGGCTAAATCCATAGCCTGTTTATGTAACTCTTGAATCTGACTCATTTTTTGATAATTTACACTACTACAAGTTTATTTAAAATCATACTGCTTGACTTATGGTAACACATAAGTTACTATAGCAGTATGTCTATTATAAGAGTTCAAGAATATCTTAAAGAAGATGGTTCAAGTCCTTACCAAGAATGGTTTGATAGCTTGGATGCCCAAGCAGCTGCGAAGGTAACAGTTGCTAAGTCTCGTTTGGAATTAGGCAATACATCAAAAGTTAAATGGTTTGATGGAATTGGTGAATATAAGATTGATTGGGGTCCTGGATATCGGATTTATCTAGCTCAAGATGGTAAACAGCTTATAGTTTTATTTGGTGGGGGAACAAAGAAAAATCAGCAATCTGATATTAATCGTGCTAAAGAATTATACCAAGAGTACAAAAGACGAAAAAAAGAAATTAGCAAAGAGCAAGCAACTGACAACGATAATAGAGAGAAGAGGTAGTTATTATGGCACTAACTAGAGACTTTAAAGAAACCGTTAATGCACGAGTGCAAAGAGATTCTGAGTTTGCGATCGCTTTACTTGATGAAGCTATTTCTCTTTTCCTGAATGGTGAACCAGAAACAGCAAGATTGATTTTGAGAGATATTGTCAATGCAACGGTAGGTTTTGAACAATTGGCAATTGAAACTTCTAAACCGAGTAAGAGTTTACATCGGATGTTATCAGCAAAAGGTAATCCAACGATGGATAATTTGACTGCTATTTTCAAAGTTTTGCGGAAAAAACTGAATGTTGATATTCAAGTGAAGACGACGGTTATTTCCTGATAAGAAGTTTGTTATCAGCATTGTATTCAAAAATTGAGATTCTATGAATTTACTATTAGTGTTGAACTACAGTTATGAATTGAGAATTGGATTTCCCCATACTTTAATAATTCCATTCTGATAACCAGTAACAATTCTTTTTCCATCTGGAGTAATTGCTAAACAATAAATCAAATTATGTTCTGTGGTATACTCTTGGATGTAATGAATGCGTTCACCATTGTTTAAATCCCAGATTTCAATGAATGATTTATTATCTAATTCAGGGGTGTTATGATTTCTCAATCCACATGATACAAGTCTTTGTCCATCTGGAGTAATTGCGAGATCAATATTTCTGTCAGCATAACTATTTAAAACTAGCATTATTTCTTGAGACTTTGTTGTTAAATCCCACACTATAATTTTTTTATCATAGCTACTGATGAGTTTACCTCCATCTGGTGTAATAGCTAAAGCATAAACCCATCCTAAATCTCCTCCTACAATATTCTGTAATTTGCCAGTGTATATATCATAGACTTCGATTTTCTTTCTGGCCACTATTACTCTTTGTGAATCAGGAGTTATAGTAATACATTTATGCCAATAAAAAGGATGATCATTATCAACCGAACGAGGTTTTATTACATTAATTATTTGTTTATTTTTCAAACACCATATTTTTAGAGTCTGTGAAAACTCACCACTAATCAAGTATTGTCCATCTGGTGTAACTGCTACCAATACAACTCTATGTGAAAAATCATAGGTATTAATTAAACAACCTGTATTAAGATCCCAAAACGTAATAGTATCATCCCAACCTGCACTAATAATTTCTTGTCCATCTGGAGTAATAGCAATACATTCAACATCATCTGTATGATTTTTTAATACATCAATCACTTGATATGTATTTAAGTTAAAAATTCCGATTGTTTTGTCCCAACTAGCACTAATAAGTTTCTGTCCATCAGGAGTAATAGCTAAAGAACCTACCCAATGTGAATGATACTCAAGAATTTGGAGACATTCAAAATCTTTATAGGGATTTTCGTCAACTGAACCTACCCAATGTGAATGATGCTCAAGAATTTGAAGACATTCAAAATCTTTATAGGGATTTTCGGCAGCTTGCAAAACAATTACATTAGCATAAGCTGATAATTTTGCAGATGCTTCGTTGAAAAAGAACATACTCAAAGATTTAAAGAACTTAGCTAAAATTCTTTTCGACTTTTTAACTATCCATCCTTCTAAAAAATCACTAATTTCTCTAAAAAATATTAATATAATTTCCCTAATATTTGCTATTTTATCATTTGATTCTGTATTGGATGTTGGAGAGTCGTAATCTGTAGAATCTACGTCTATTGCTTCTAGTCCAGGTGATTCTATATTAGGATTTAATACATCACTTATAAGTTCTTCATAAGAAATTAATTTAAATAATATTAAATTTATAATACCTAGAAATAGGAAAAAGTCTCTTTTTTTACGACTATATTTAAATACCGATTTTGAGTAAACGATTACTTTACTATCAAGAATAACTTCATTATTTTCTGCAATTATAATAAAATTACCATTCTGGTCAATTTTACCCCCTGTTGTTTGCCAATAGACTTCTCCAGGATCAATTTCTTGACCAAATTGGTCTATTCCGTTAACAATAAATAATCTTTCTTCACCAGGGTTTAGATACACAAAAGCGGGAGTAATTTCTAAACGTCTTAAAACAGGTAAAATAATTACTTTAGCATTAACACTTATATTATCTATGGTAGCACTTACGGTAATTTCTAGCTCTGTATTATAATCAACCTCCAGTAAACCACTATCATTAATGTTTCCACCTTTTGTACTTTTCCAAATAACATTTTCAGTATTTAAAAGTTCACCTGTTTGATCAAATGCAATGAGAGTAAATTGATATTCTTCTTCTGGTTTAAGTTCTATTTCTTGTGGAGAAATTGCTAAACCTTTTAAAACAACAGATACATTCACTTCAGCAATAGCAGTTAAATTACCTACCTTAGCACTGACTTGACAGATACCTTTTTGATAGTCAAAAGTGGAAAAATTTCCATATTTATCAATTGAACCATCTGTTGTTCTCCATGTAATATTATTCACAGACATTTCTTCATCACGTTGATCATAACCTTTGATAGAAAAATAACAACTTTTCCCTGGTAATAAAATCATAGATGATGGTGAAATTTCTATTCTTGTTAGTCGAGAAAGTTCTCGAATTTCAACTTCTATAGATGTACTGATATCTCCTACGGATGCTTGAATTATTACTTTTTCTTCTTGATTTCCTGCCGTGTATAAACCTTGGTTATCAATTATTCCTTGACTTGCCTTCCAACTAACTTGACTTATTGTGATATCATTGCCATATTGATCTATACCTTTAACTACAAAATAAAAACTTTCTTTAACAAATAAATTAAAAGTTGAAGAAACCATAACTAATTGGCTGAGTTTAGGAGGCTCAATTATTTGGACATTTACAATATTACGTATTGAACCAACAACAGCAATAAGCTCAAAATTTCCTACAACATATCCAGCTTTAAAATATCCATCTTTATCTATTTCACCACCAGCAATTTCTGTCCAAGGTATAGTCTCGTTTGGCATTATATTACCATTTTGATCTAATATTTGACCTATAATTTTTTGTGATTGACCAAATTCTAGAGTTAAGCTAGTAGTATACAATATCAGGTGTGTAATTCTAGGCGGTTCAATAATTTTAATAGGCAAATAGGCTTCAAAAATCCCAAAGATTGCTTTAATTTCAAAATTTCCTTCTTGTCGTCTTGCAGTAAACAATCCTTTTTCAATATAACCTCCTGTAGCTTCCCATTTTACCTGATTCATATCTATATCAATTTCTCTTTTGTTTTGGTCTAATCCCTTAACAGTGAATAAATGAGACTCTCCAAAAAATATTTCTGGAGGAGACTGAATAATAATAATTTCACTTAGCCTTGGATAAGAAAGTCCTTTTAATGGATGTAGTGGCTTTCCTGTGTTAAAATTCCACAATCTTAACCAATTATTTCCAGCACTAGCTATAATTTGTCCATCAAAACTAATTTTTAAAGCACCAATAAAACTAGATTCTTCAAACAATGTATAAATAATTTTCTTTTCATTTCGTGAATAAACTTTGATCGTTGTACCATTACAAAAAATAAATATATGACTATTGAGTGGGTAATCATTTAAAGCATAAATTGGCAGTTCATATTTATCAGTTTTAATAGATTCTAAACTTTGTATGGGTAATTGATTAGAAGAGCTATCATCAATAATCCCAAATATTCCACGTCCTAGAAATGCTACGAAAATAAATAGTCCAGATGCTAATATATCTGCAATACTTCTTACTAGGATAGAGAGTAACTGATTGGAACTATAAGGACTATAGTCAAAAAATGTACGTGCTTTACTTGCCATTAGAATACAAAGTCCGATACTGACTATATCTATCACACCTTGTATGAAAAATGTACGCCGATTTAATTTATAAGAATTATCTTTTGAACTTGAAACCACTTGCCAAAATTTTATCTCTCCATTGCGACTAGCACTAATTAATTGTTGATTATCTGAAGTAATAATAATTCCTTGAATCCAACTATTATGTCCATCTAAATACCTAATTATATTACCAGTTTCTAAATCACATAAAACAATTTTATTATTTGTACACCCTCCCACTATGACTTTATTATCATGGCTAATTGCCAAACATAAAACAGATGACAAATTACTGTCTTCTTGAATGGTTTTCTTTAACTGACCTGATTGTAAATTCCAAGTTTTAATAGTTTTATCAGAACTACCACTAACAAGAGTATTTCCATCCTTGCTAATACTAACAGCATTCACCCAGCTAGAATGACCATTTAATGTTTTAGTTAGCTTTCCGTTTGTCAGATTCCATATTTTAATTGTCTGGTCTGCACTGCCACTCACAAGAGTATTTCCATCAGGACTAATTGCAACAGATAAAACCCAATGATAATGTCCAAAGAGGCTATATAATATTTCGCCAGTTTGTAAATCCCATACCCAGATTTTCTGCCAAGTTCCTCCGACAATAATTTTGTTATTAGGACTGATAGCCAAACAAGTAATAGTATCTGTAGGATGAATTTTCCTACCTTCTTCTGTAAAACCTTTTAAATAAGGATTATAGTCATGTAAAATCCAGTACGCTGATTGTTGTACTTTCTCTGATTTATCTTTTAGAGAATGTTCCATGAAACAGTCAAAGCCTTGTTGCCCACATTCCAATAATTCTGCTAAAGCAGCCAGTCTTTCTTGCTCATTTCCAATTGCTAAACGATGTTGAATTTGATTAAGTTTTGTGTTCATATATTTACAAATATTTATAATGACTCGTTAAAAGATTCTGAGTCAATATTATTCTGTGTTTTCTAGAGTGCCAATAGTAATAAAATTATCTTTACAAATATACAAATAAAATTGTTTGTATCTGAGTGTTTAGAAAGTAGCTTGGTGAACATTAGTAACACCGAATATCAAAAATAGCCAAGTGGACAAAAAAGAAATAGCCAAAAGGTCAATGCCATCAAAAACAAAGCCCTGTTACCTTACCAACTAAGGCAACCAGCGTCATCGTCACTATGGCTACCAAAACACCAACCAAACCAAAGCGAAAACAGACACAAACTCGCTCCTGGGAAAACCTGACAGACCGCCGCAAACTCCGCCATATAGAAAACACACTCGATAAAGCCATTACTCAATCACTAGAAAACGGTTCTATTCAATTCCATGAAGACTTTAAAGCCTGTGTAGAAAATTACAGCCAAGCATCAGGCAAAGCACCCATCACCGTAGAACTATGCGTAGGAGGAGATGATGATGAAGAAATTAGAGGCTATCGCTTCTACCTTACCAGTGACCCCAGTCACAGAACCAGTGGTAAATACCTGCTCAAAAACCTAGAAGGAATCACCGACAAAGACGAAAACTAGTTCACCCCTTCCAACATTGCCGAAATCTGTGGTTTTGCAGAAACAGAACTGGATGATTTAGATGATGAATTAGACGATGATTTACTTGATTTAGATGAGGAAAATGAAGATATAGATGAAATTGACGACGAGCTAGACGACCTATTAAACGACGATTTCAACAATGAACTAGATGACCTAGATAACTTAGACGAAGAAGAGGAAATATCTCAGCTTCGTGTTAGTAAATCTCCAACTAAACCTCAAACCAAAACCTCAACCAAAACCTCAACTAAAACCTCAAGTAAGTCCCAACTCAAAACACAAACTAAGTAGTCGTGCAAAATAAATTGTACATTAGAAATATAAAGTGATAAAGTATCTTATGAACAGTAGTAAGTAGGAACAATCATGCGATTTATTAGAGATTTAACTTTTGATACTGCCAAATTTGGGAGGAGGGCAAAACTTTTTAAGTCCTGAGCGTAGATTTGACGCTATTATCTTGAGTAATCCTGATATTTTTGATGATATATTATAGAAACATAATGAATGAATACATCAAGTAGATTATGTTAAAAGTTATAGATTTATTCTCTGGATGTGGTGGGTTATCATTAGGTTTTCAAAACTGTGGATTTGAAATTGTTGCTGCATTTGATAACTGGAAACCAGCAATCAATGTTTATCAACAAAATTTTAAACATCCAGTTATTGACTATGATTTGAGCCAGGTAAATAATAATTATTCTCCTTTCAAAAAATTCTCACCAGATATCATTATGGGGGGCCCACCATATCAAGATTTTTCTAGTGCTGGTAAGCGTAATGAAGATTTAGGTAGAGGAGATTTAAGTATTACATTTGCGACAATAGTAGCTAATATTGGTAGTCAATGGTTTGTGATAGAAAATGTAGATTTATTTAGAAAATCCAAGAAATATGAAGAATTTAGACAAATTATCACATCTGCTGGTTATGGTTTAACAGAAAAAGTTTTAGATGCTAGTTTATGTGGTGTTCCTCAGAAGAGAAAAAGATTTTTCTGTATAGGAGAACTTGGTGGTCAAGATAATAATCTACAACCTTATTTAGAAACAAATTTATCTAAAAAACCGACAACTATTAAAGATTGGTAATGCTGTACCTGTTAAGTTAGCGGAATATGTTGCTAATTGTCTCCTGATGTATATTCAAGAACAGGATAAACACAAAAATTATCATGTTTCTTTGTTAACTTGTCGGTAGATCATAATCTAGAAGATAAAATTTGAGATAACCCACATAAACATTTAACCATTAAACTTTGCGTACTCCTCTGCGCCTCTGCGTGAAAAAAAACTCTATCTTTTATAACCACTGTCCACCACGAAAACGCCAACGGGGAAAAATAATTCTCATTAAACTTTGCGAACTCATAAAAACCGCCAACCAAACTACAGAATAATGTAATAAAAACGCCCCTATTGATAATTCCTCTTTTGGTATAGGTATAGGTAAAAAACCAAAAATCTTTACTCCACAAAACACAAATATCATCTCCCAAATACCTGCAAAAAATTGATAAGCTGCTGGCCAGTCTCTATCCCAGCGTGATTTTTGCAGATAATTATAAACAACATCCCAACCTAAACCAAAGATAGCAACATAAGCAAGAATGAAAAAATAAACAATATTTGCACCAGAACCTATTAACCCCAGTGTAAAAGGTAAAGATACTAATACACCAACAGTTGCTAATAATAATAATCGAGTTTGCCAACGACCAAATAAAGTAGGAGTCATAATATTTCAAGGAGTCAGGAGTCAGGAGTCAGGAGTCAGAATATATAAAATCATAAATTTGTTGATTGAAAATAGATACCCGACTTGTTTAAGAAGTCAGGAATCTAAATATTAAGTGTGTTCTAATTTCAAGTGATAATCTACTTGACAATGATATTGAGATAGTTCTGACCAGTTAAGGACAGCTTCTAATAAGTCTTGATAACCAAGAGTGTTAGGGTGAAGTCCATCTGCTGTCATGCGTTCACTTCTCCAGATTTGACTGTGTGATATCCATTGATCAAATATGTCTAAATAGGGAATCTTTCGTTGTTCACAAGCTTGACGGGTAGCTTCTTTGTAGCGATATTGGTCAGCATGATTGTAATATAAACAATCGAGAAAAGGCATTTTGCTTTCATCAACCGGGACCATACCGACAAAGAGGACTGGACAAAGTTGTTGTGCTTGATCTAATAATGTGGCGATCGCTGTTTCAAATTCCGCAAAATCTGTATAATTTTTGCCAGTGGGACGACCTAAACGGGGTGAGTCGTTAACGCCAACAGAGAGGATAATTAAATCAGGAACTCGGTTTCTAATTTCTCCCCGGTGACGAAATTCCACTTCTAACCGTTGTGAAACTTGCTGAATGCGATCGCCCCTGACCCCTAAATTATAAAGCACATGACCCACACTATCCGGTAACATCCACCATCGGCGCAGTTGTTCTACCCAACCACCTTTTTCATAGTCTCCATATCCATATACTAAACTATCCCCCAAGGCGACTATTTTTAAAGGTTGACATAGTTTTGGCGTAATAGACAGCATTGAGGAGGAAGGTTTTACAGTTTGCATCTTAAACAAGAATGTAATTGATATCTCTACAATATTCTAGACATTATTACACTATTGTATGGTATATTTTTTATCTTTTATGCACAAAGTTAGAACCCAAAATCCAAAATTTCAAATTAGGACTATTAAACCAGGCACTAATTTGAAGTAGTTACGTCAAAAACGTAAGCATTCAACCGTCGGTTTCCGTCAGTACCTGAAATATGAAATACAAAGAATGAAAAGACACAGATGCAGATAAATAACATTCCTGAAATTAACCTGAAATTAAAACCTCTGAATCCTGGCTATTAGCTGTTTCCTGATTGCTGATAGCTGAATACTTACATTTTACACACCCTCAGAAAATATGAATCATAAATTACTTCGCAATTTTAGACAGCTGCATAAATGGTTAATTCAAACCTCTTACCCAAGAGTGAAATTCAATTTTTTTTCTTCATATTGGCAACATATAAAAACAATGAGTGGGCATCACAAATTTTTTAAAAGGTTGTTTCCCTTTTTGGTTTTAATTTCTTTTGTCACTGTTTTATTAACAAATACCTTTACACCCGTTAACGCCCAAATACCAAGACAAGAAATTAGAGGTGTATGGATTACCAACAATGATCTTAACGTCTTTAAAGATCGCACCAAAGTTAACGATGCTGTTACTAAATTGCGTCGGCTCAATTTCAATACTATTTATCCCGTAGTTTGGAATTCTGGTTATGTCATGTATCCCAGTAAGATAGCCAAAGATTTAGAAATTCAACCTTTTGTATTTCGTGGTTCAGATGGCCATGATATTCTTGCCGATGTAATTAATCAAGCCCATCGTCAAAATTTACTGGTAGTTCCTTGGTTTGAATTTGGTTTTATGACTCCCCAAACTTCAGAACTAGCATTAAATAAACCAGAATGGTTAACAAAAAAGCGGGATGGTAGCGAAACTTCTGTTAGTGCAGCCGGTGAAGTGACATGGTTAAATCCCTTTCATCCAGAAGTACAACAATTTATTACCGATCTCTTGGTAGAACTAACATCAAATTATGATATTGATGGTATCCAGTTTGATGATCATACAAGTTTACCCCATGAATTTGGTTACGATCAATATACAGTTGATTTATATCGCCAAGAAATGGAAAAAGATCCCCCAGCAGATTCTCAAGACCCAGAATGGGTAAAATGGAGGGCAGATAAAATTACAGATTTCATGGTGAGACTTAATCAAAGAATTAAGCAAATCAAACCAAAAGTAATTTTTTCAGTTTCACCTAATTACTACGATTTTGCATATAAATTACAATTGCAAGACTGGTTAAATTGGGTAAGATTAAACATCGTAGATGAACTAATTGTACAAGTTTATCGTTCTGATTTAAACAGTTTTTCTGCTAAAATTTCCCGTCCAGAAATGCAAGAAGCACAACAACTAATCCCAACTGGAGTGGGAATAATGGCAGGTTTAAGAACTAGCCCCGTATCAATGCAACAAATTACAAATCAAGTGAGAACTGCCCAAAGACAAGGATTAGGTGTGGTTTTCTTTTATTATGAAACTCTTTGGAATAATGCTTCGGAGTCATTCAAAGACCGTCTTGCAGGATTTAAACAACTTTTTCCCTATCCTGCTTTACGATTAGCAGCAGAATAATTGTTGATTGGATATTGGTGATTAGTGATAGGTGATTAGTGATAGGTGATTAGTGATAGTTGATAGTTTATTGGGAAACATAAAATTGATTACCCAGTCACCAGTCACCAGTCACCAGTCACCAGTCACCTATGATGGTGCTTGATTAAAAACCCATTTTATCCACTGATTTAAAGAACTAAAAGTATTTAACCTTTTCACACCAGGCGCACGGGCAATATACATCCCATCCACAGCAACTAAAGCCGCATATTGTAACCCTAAAAAACTATCAACTGCTGCATAGTGTCCACCTAAAGTTATTGCCCCAGATACATACATTTGACCTTGAGTATTTCGCATTTCTACTAATTCAAAATTGTTGGCTACTACTAATCTTTCTAAATGATTTAAAGGTAGTTTGTAATGTTCAACTAAATCTTTTAATAAGGGATTAGTTTTAACTTTGGCATCAAGTCCGGTAGCATCAATAATAAAATCAGCAGTTAATTTCATTTCCCCAAAACCCTGTTCTTGAATATGGGTAATAGTGTGGTTTTGGGCATCTCTTTCTACACTAACAACTTGACCAAAAGTAATTTGATACCAACCTTCTTTAATACCTGCTTCTGTGATTCTTTGCCAATCTCCACGATCTGCGGTAGTAGTTCCTCCCCAGTCAGATAATAACCTTTGACGTTCTTCTGGGGTGGCTTTTTCTAACATCACTCGTAGTTCACCACCCCAACAAGCTTTTGGCCAGTTAAAAGGTTGCAACTCGTAGTGATTTTTAACCGGACGTTGGGCTTTTTGAAATTTGTTACCGTGGGGTTTAGGCGATCGCATTAAATGTAAAACTGTAATATTTCTATTTTGTTTTCTCACCTCATAAATACGTTGTAAAATTCGTGAAGCTACAATACCCCTTCCTCTAATTAAAACAGTACCACCTTGTTTTTCTAACTGTTCATAGACATGATTATGGTCTTCATAGGCATTAACTACAGATTTAAAATCTTGATATTTTTCCCGATATGCTTGTAAATCTGGTAAAAATTGAATAGCGGGATATCCCGTAGCTAAATGTAAATAACGACAAACTAAAAAAGCATAATTTCCCGGACTACGAGAATAAGCAACACAATATCTACCATCTTCCGTTTTTCTAATTGCTCTCACTCTACCATAACGATAAATTTTATCCCAACCAATACGTTTAGCTTCCCGATCTATAGAATCAAAAACATTACCCGCACGGGGCGTATAAGTTTCTGTAAAAGTTGGTTCATTAAAAACTTGCCATAAATATTGAAAAGCTGAATTGATCTGACCTTTTGTTAAATCATGCCAAGATTCTCGCAAAGCATAACTAGGCCATCCCCAAATATTATCAGGACAAGAATCAGAATTAGAACGCAATCTTTCATGTAAAGGAATTTGAGAATTTAAACATAAACGCTGATAACGTGCATAAGGTTTTGATTCTAATCCTACAGCAATAATTTTTTCAGATTTAACACCACTAATTCTTAATAAATCAACCCAAATAAAACTACCCAAACCAGCACCAACGGCTAAATAATCACATTCATCAATAGGTAAACCAGTAGCATGAATAGCTTGTAAATCAACTTTGTGATTATGAAATTCCGAAGGTGGAAAATTACTTCCTAAAGGTGTAACTGGACGAACTGGAGATCTATTAGGATCTGGAAGATTAGTATTAGGATTAAATTGAATAGTCGAAGGATTATTAGGTGTAGGAATAACAGTATTTAATCCAAACTGGACAGTAATCATATAAGGTCCAATTTGCAAAGTATCACCATTAGCTAACTGACAGCGTGTTTGTTTTTGTCCATTAACATAAACACCATTAGCACTATTTTGATCAATAACTACAAAATTATTTTGTTCCCAATCTTGTTCCCAATCAATTAAAGCATGATAACGAGAAACTTCATTACTATTTAATAACATCCGCGAAACACGCTGACCCCTAATTTCTGTTGGTAACTTGGCAAATTCTCGACCAAAAGCAATAGGGACATTTAATTTAGGTTCTCGTCTTTCTCCCGTTGTTGGATCTTCCCAACTTAATTGAATTTGTAAATTAGTCATTAGTTATTAGTTATTAGTTGTTAGTTATTAGTTGTTAGTTATTAGTTGTTAGTTATTAGTGGTTTTTCCCAGTCACCAATCACCAGTCACCAATCACCAGTCACCAGTCACCAGTCACCAATCACCAATCACCAATCACCCAATAAGTACACTAACAGCAGCAGCTAAAGATGTACCACACCAAGGACAACCTATTTGTAAATTTTCTGGTGGGGAAACTTTATGACATTTAGGACAGTCTAAACCATACACCGGATTTGGTTGTGTTGGAATTGACGGTTTATGATGATGATGTACGGGTTGTTTTGGTGGTTGGACTATGATGGTAGAGGGAATACTACTAACAGAAATTGCCGTAACTTGTAGTTGTTGTTGTCCTAAATAAATAATGCTTTTTTCATTTAAAGCTATTTCCCCTTTAACTAAAGATTTACCATCTATTTGTGGGGGGTTTATTTCCCGTAAATTTCTAATATAAAAACGTTGCTTTTGAGAATCAAAAAATATTTCAATATGTAAACCGGATACTGTTGGATGAGTTAAAACAATATCACACTTTGCTGGATCACGTCCAATGCGACAAGTACCAGCGTTTTTGCTGTTATGTTTTTCATAAATTTGTTGAATTTTATTTTGACCTGCTTCTTGCCACTGTAAAGTTAGTACATTCATGATTTTTAGATAACGTTAATATTTAATGAATTCAACTTTATGCTGTGGGATTCCTAACATGATTGGTAGCCATTTAGCAAGTCTTGAGAATTAAAATTAAAGAATGATTATCTTCACCATGTATACTTTTTATACTTTATCTGTTAGATGCTAGTTTATCAGCAATGCGGGTAGTTTCTGGCAACCGATATTTAGGTGTACACCGTAATACATAGTCAATTGCTGTAGGTAAGCTAATACGATGGCCTGTGGAGATATATAAAGGTTTAACTCCAGTACGAGTCCGTAAAACTGCGCCTACTGTTTCATTTGTATGTATTAATGGTTGCCAACTTCCTCTAACTGCTGGTAATTCTTCATATTTGCCAATAAGTAAAGATTTTGCTACACCTATGGTTGGTATATCCACTAAAACACCTAAATGGCAAGCTATTCCAAATCTGCGTGGATGGGCAATTCCTTGACCATCACATAATATTATATTAGGTATATTTTTAATTTTTTCCAAGGCATCAAGAATAGCGGGTATTTCCCGAAAAGATAAAAATCCAGGTATATAAGGAAACGATGTAGGACGGTATGCTAGGCTTGTTTCCACAACTTTCAAGTCAGGAAAACTTAACACTGCTACCGCTGCACGGCACATTGTACCATCTTCTAGAAAACCCATATCCACACCTGCAACGTATTGAATAGGTGTGTTGAGTTGATCTGTGGTAATAACTTGATTTCGTAAAGTTTCTTGAATTTCGATCGCTTCTTCAACGGTAGATGGCCAAGGATGAATTTGTGGAATTTGCATATTGTTTGTCTATTTAAATTGTGATCAAAATCTTGATTTTCCGAAATGCCTAATTTTAATTTTGTATCTTATCTATATATAGACTAAACATTCAACCCCATGTAACTTTTTGCTAAGTTTTCTGTATAAATCTTGATTTTTTTATCTGATAGCTACTCTCACATACAGTTGATTTAAGGAACATACAGCCATGAGAAATAATAACATCAATGTCCTTCACAATTCACAAATTGTATTTTATTTAGGTGGAGGATTATTATTCTTGTTTTTAGCGATGATGCTGCGTCCTTTTGCCATTGTCAATGCTGGTGAAAGGGGTGTTGTCATGCAATTTGGAAAGGTGCAAGATACAGTTTTAGATGAAGGATTACACCCAATTATTCCCATTGTCACAACAGTTAAAAAGCTCAATGTGCGCGTGCAACAAAATAGTTTTAATGCTGGTGCTGCTTCTAAAGATTTGCAAAAAATTACCACAGAATTAGCGGTAAACTGGCACATTGATCCGTTGAAAGTGAACCGAGTTTTTCAACAAGTTGGAGATGAAGAATTAATTGTTAATGGGATTATGACACCCGCAGTTTCCGAAGTTTTGAAAGCAGCTACAGCTAAAAAAACTGCTGAAGAAATCATCACAAAACGCACAGAATTAAAAGAAGAAATCGACGCAAATTTAAAAGGTCGTTTAGAACCTTACGGTGTAATTGTAGATGATGTATCTTTAGTCAATTTTTCCTTTTCTCCAGAGTTTAGTAGAGCGATCGAAGCGAAACAAATAGCGGAACAAGAAGCAAAACAAGCAAGTTTTATTGCCCAAAAAGCGACCCAAGAAGCACAAGCAGAAGTTAACCGTGCTAAAGGTCAAGCTGAAGCACAAAGATTACAAAGATTGACTTTAACACCGGAATTATTGCAAAAGCAAGCAATAGAAAAATGGGATGGTCGTTTCCCGATGGTGATGGGTGGTAATGGTGCTGTTCCTTTGATTAATATTAATCCTAATGATTTAGCTACTGGACAGAAGAGAAATTAGTTTTTATTAAGATCCCCGACTTCTTGAAGAAGTCGGGGATCTGGGTATTTGATTACTCACTCATTTTTAACCAACCAAATACTTCTTCTACTGTTAAATTTAATTCAACTCCCGTCAAGATAATTAAATCATCTTTTGCATATTTTAATTCTGGTTCTTTTTGAGGTTGAAACATCAAAATTGATCTATCATCTGGATCAATTAACCATCCAAGTTGACAACCATATTTAATACAATGTAAAATATTGCCAGTCACTCTATTAGAACTTTGTTCTGGAGACAAAATTTCTATAGTCCAATCTGGTGCGATCACAACATCATCTACTGGTTCACCATTATCATCAAAGGCGATATTTTCCCAGCGAATAATGGCTATATCTGGAATAATTGATCTACCTGCAAATGTACACCTTAACTCTGGGAAAGCATAAGCAATTTTATTTGGTTCTGTGACTTGATTTACGGTATTAATGATTTTACTTTGAAGTCGAGAATGGCGAGTTTTTGGCATGGGTTTTTGAATAATTTCGCCGTTGATATACTCACTTGGTGGTTTAGTTTCTGGTAATTTGAGAAACTGTTCTAGTGTTAGTGATAAAGATTTGGTGACAGTCATAATTATGTAAAATTCCTATAATTTTGCAAATCATTTTCTGTAATTTGATCTGCTGGGACAAGTTTATAATGCTTCTCCTGGACTATTTTTACTTCACCTTCATATATTGAAAGTTCAAACATAGTAATAAGTCCATTGTTCATAAATTGTGCTGATATCGAACGACAAACTAAGCTAGAGAATTTATCAAAACAATAACTAATATCTTGTTTGGTTTGTACCACAGAAAGTTGATCACTTCCTGCTTTTGCTTGAACAGGTATGATAAACTGCATACCATTGTTATTCACACCAACATAAACCTCATCTATTTCTATTTGTCCAATACCCTTAACATTAGTTCTGAGGTGATTTTGTAAAGAGTATGCTGTAATGCTCAGAAATATATCTATTAAACGATTATATCGGATTTTAGTTAAAAGAGCTTGTTCATCACCTGACATATATTGATTAATAATTTCAGGTGTTGCATCCGGTATTTTAATTGGTATTAAATTTTGATTGGGAATAATCCGATTAATCTTTACCAGTCGAAAGCAATAGTTACCAGTACCATTTAATTCAATAATCCATTCTAACCCTTCGGGAGCAGTATCTGTAATTACTTTAGGTAGTGGTTTTCTAAATCTAAAAGAATAGAGAATATCTCCTAAATTTTTAGCTGATTGAATACCTAACTCTTGAGCAATTTCAGGTAGTTCATTCCGATTAAATTCAAAATATTCCAATCCACTTGTGTAATAACGTTGGAAAATTCCGATAATAACCGAGTTATATAAACCTTCTTTCATGGTACTTATTCCTTGGTAAAAAACATCGTTGAGTGATAATCATTTTTTTCTTGTTCTAGGTTCTATAACATGAGGGTTCACTCCAAAATATTTAGCTGCATCTGACATATCAAGTGTTAATAAACTAAGTTCATCTAAAATTTTAACACTTGTGGGTTGTTCAACTTCCACATTCAAAACCTTAATAATTTCCGCTGCTACTGCTTGCGCTAAAAGTGGAGGAACAGAATTACCAATTTGTCTAAAACCATGCCATTTTGTGGGATGAAATCTAAACCAGTCAGGAAAGGAGTGTAAACGCGCAGCTTCCCTAACAGTGATACATCTTGGTGTAAATGGATGTATAGGACGAGGAGAGGTAAAAGCACCTTTATTACTAGCTGTTCCTGCTCTTAATGTATTACATAAACCGTCAGGATCGAGTTTATAAAAACGGCTAATTGGTTCATTTTTACCATGAGGAGTTGACGCAAATCTTTCTTCAGATGCAGGACTATGTTTTGTTCTTAAACTCGATGTTAAAATGTGATGATCAAATTTACGGGAGTAGGAATAATTATTATTAGCAATGCACAGATTACGCATTTTCATCCCGTATTTACTGGGTTTACCAAATTCAGCTAAAACCCAATCTTGTTGTAATAATTCTGGGTAATTTTCAATTGTTGGTAAATCTTGTAATGCTTCCCACACCGTAGGGGTTGCAGGTAGTTTAACAGCTTTTTTTGAGTTAGTATTTAATTTAGCTGGATGGGTGATTTTATCAGGATAATTTGGTAATTCTAAATCTCGACGACAACCTAGTAAAAACAATCTTTCTCGATTTTGCGGTACTCCATAATTAGCAGCATTTAAAACTTGATAATTATGATTTACTTTATAACCGTTATTTTCAAAAGTATCAATAATTTCGGCAATAAATTCTTTGTGTTTACCTACTGTCATTCCTTTAACATTTTCCATGACAAAATATTTAGGTTGTAATTCTAAAACCAACCTAATAAAATGAAACACTAAAGAATTTCTGGGGTCATCAAAAGACCGTTTACCAATTAATGAAAACCCTTGACACGGTGGACCACCAAAAACAACATCAATTTCTTGATTTTCAATTTCGCTACTATTTCTAATTTCTAATCCTGTGGTATCTTCTACACTTTTACATAACACCTTCCAAAAAGGAAAATTAAATTGATGAATTGCACAATGTATAGGGTCTAATTCTACAGCAGCAAGGACATCAAAACCAGCTTGTTCAAAACCCAGGGTCATTCCTCCTGCACCTGCAAACAAATCAACTGCTATGGGTCTTTTTTTCATCATTGATTAGTTATTGTTTATCAATATAACATTATAAATTGTAAGGGTTGAGTAGTGCTAAACCCCTACAGACTTATTTTTTCTATTTAATTAGAGAATAGGGAATAGGGAACAATATAATAAATCTTATCACCAATTACCAATTACCAATTACCAATTACCAATCACCGCATTTCTAAAATTTCCTTAGCAGCGCGATCGCACACTCCCAAATCTCCCAGACATTGCCGCATTTCTTGATAATCTAATAAAGTTCTTTCCCGCTTTTCAGTATTTAATAATAATTCCATTCCTGCTTGAGTAATATTCTCTACTGTTGCTTGTTCCTGTAAAAATTCTGGAACAATTTCCCGCATCACAACTAAATTTACAGGTGAAGCAAAGGGAATTGAACCTTTAAGAATTTTCCGCGCAACCCAAGCAGTAAAAGGACTAAGACTGTAAACTACTACCTGGGGAACATTAGCTAAAGCTAACTCTAAATTTGCTGTTCCAGATTTAGTAATTGCCAAATCTACAGCAGCAAAAATTTCCTGTTGTTTACCAGATAATATTGTTGCTTTTAAACCATAATTTTGAATAGATTTTTCAATTTTATCTCTAAATTTTTCCAAAGATAAAGGAATAAAAAACCGCGCTGTTGGTAACTTAGATTGAATATTTTGAGCAGCTTGAAAAATGACAGGTAATAAATATTTTAATTCTTGGCTACGAGAAGCAGGTAAAAGAGCGATCGCTATTTCTCCCTCTTTAATTCCTAACATCTCCCGTGCAGTTTCCCGACTCGGTGCATTAGCCATTTTATCAACTAAAGGATGACCCACCCAATTAACTTTAGCCCCTTTTTCTTGATAATAACGAGCTTCTTCTGGGAAAATTGCTAATAGTTTATCTGTAAAACTAACAATTTTTTTAGTTCTCTCCAAACTCATCGACCACACCCATTCTTGAGGCGCGATGTAATACACCACAGGAACATCGGGAAAATGTTCATTCATATAACTACCAATCCCGATATTAGGAGTCATATAATCAATCAAAACTATGATATCAGGGGGATTTTTTTGTAAATAGGCGATCGCCCTTTTTTGTACCTGAATAGTAGGAATAAAATACGGCAAAGCTTCAATTATACCCATCGAACCAATACCGCTAGTATCCCCTAAAATTGTCGCCCCTGCTGCGGCCATCTTCTCACCACCCAAGGCCACAATGTCTAAATTTAACCCCAAAGCTTGAGCTTGATTTTGTAGCGCCGTAATTAATAACGCCCCTTGTAAATCGCCAGAAACTTCCCCAGTGCTGATAAATATCCGCATTTGAATTTTAGATTTTAGAGTTTAGATTTTAGATTTTAGAGTTTAGATTTTAGATTTTAGATTTATAAGCAATTAGCTTTTCCAGGTTAAGCCAAAAATCATCCCAATTATAATCTACTGTTTTACCAAATATTCTGACTCCTGACTCCTGACTGGGAATTTTAGATTTTAGATTTTAGATTTTAGATTAAAAAATTTGATACAGGTCTGAGTCCTTCAAAACGGAGAAATACTCGCTGCGCTGTGTACGCTTCGCTAACGTCAATCCAAAATCCAAAATCTTCAATCCAAAATCGAGTGACTTCTGTTCTAGATATGATTCATCATTCATCACTCGCGGTACTCTTTCCCTTTCCAGGAATTAAACCGCGTCTTCCTGGCATTTGCGACAATAGCAGAAAACGGCGGAGATGTTGCAACTGTGCGGTATCTCCCAACAATTCCAACTCTGCCAAAGCCTCTTTAAACAGCAAATCAGAACGGTAGAGAATGCGAAAAGCTTTTTTCAGCAATTGGAAATCTTTAGCGGGCATTCCTGAGCGTTTTAACCCCACCAAATTGAGCGATCGCACCCGTGATGGATTGCCCTCAACCAACATATAAGGAGGAACATCTCGATCAATGCGAGTCATCCCACCAATCATAGACATACCACCGATATGTACAAACTGATGAACACCTAAAACCCCGCTTAATCTGGCTCTTGACTCGATGTGAACATGACCCGCTAAAGCCACAGAATTAGCAATAACCACCGAGTCCTCAATCACGCAATTATGTCCAACATGAACATAAGCCATCAGTAAATTCCCGTTACCGATGATCGTCGCCTCACCCCGGCCAGTAGCGCGGTTAATAGTTACATACTCACGAATAGCATTATTATCACCAATTTTTACCCAAGTAGGTTCTCCCACATACTTGAGATCCTGGGGTTCCATACCAATAACAGCACCGGGAAAAATATGATTTCCCGCCCCGATTTCACAAAGACCATCTAAAACTGCATGAGCGCCAATTACAGTTTCCGGTCCGACTTTGACATTCGCTCCAATCACAGCATAAGCACCGACTTGCACCGTTGAGTGGAGTTCCGCATCAGGATGTATTACAGCAGTTGGATGAATAAGTGTCTTCAAGGGTGACTCTCCAGAACTGAGTTCATTGAAAAAAAAGTGTCGGGCAAAATAAGTTATGTGTGTTATGTGTGAGGATAACGAATTTTGGATTTTAGATTTTAGATTTTGGATTGAAGATAGCTATCTAAAAATAACAAAAGGGTACAAGTACCTAAATTTATTATTGAAACAAATCTTAAACCTTAAATCCAAAATTGTCTGATCAAAGTCCAGCCAACAGTAAATACGCTTGTGATTTTTCGTGTTTACAGTTATTCTTACTTATAATTGACTTAGGGCAGTTTACGGCTATGCCCCAAATCTAAAAAGCCAAATTCAGCTTAGTTGTAGCTAAACTTAGCTAAACTTAGCTAACCAAAGAAAACATTAGCTCCCCTTCAGCAGCCAGTTGTCCATCAACTTCGGCTCGTCCTTGCATTTTACCAAAACGACGCTGCTTAATAGACAACAGTTCCACTGTCATAATTAACTGATCACCAGGTACGACTTGGCGACGGAAACGGACTTTATCAATACCCACAAACACAAACAGTCCTTTTGGTATATCAGGCATTTGGGTCATAATAACCCCTCCAACCTGCGCCATCGCTTCTACAATGAGTACACCAGGCATCAATGAGCGTCCGGGGAAATGACCTTGGAACTGAGGTTCATTAAAGGTAACGTTTTTTACACCCACAGCCAATTTTCCAGGAACATAGTCAATAATTTTATCGACAAGCAAAAAAGGATAACGGTGCGGTAGCAGTTGCTGAATCTCTTCCACCGTGAAGGTTGTTTTAATTGCCGGTGTATTGGTTTCCTGATGTTCTCCTTCAGATGTAGTCACTTGAGTAGAATTAGCTTGGGTGAGAGTTGACATTGGTACTATATTTTATAAGAATCTGGAAATTAAGTAGGCTAGAAAATAGCGTACAATCTTAAATTTTAGTTAATTTTTAGCCAAATTCCTCAGCAAAATTCTAAAATCTTCTTTGCCAACTGAATATGGAGATTGTGACTAGCTTTGTAAGCCAAGAAGTGAGCAACAGGAAATTTACCTAATAAGCTAATATCTCCCACTAAATCCAAGATTTTATGACGTACTGGCTCATTTGCAAATCTTAACGGTGGATTTAGCCAACCATCAGCACCACAAACAAGAGCATTATCCAAGCTGCCACCTTTGATCAATCCTGATTTTTGCAGATATTCAATTTGATGTAATAACCCAAAAGTACGAGCCGGTGCAATTTCTGTCACAAAGGAATTTTCCGTATTTTCTAGATTACTAGATAATGAGAAACTGTACCATTGATTACCAATTGCAGGTACATCAAAATCAATCCCATAGCTAAAACGGGTTTCTGGTGCGGGAAAAGCGCAGACAAAAGTATCACCTTGATGAACCGAAATAGGTTCTTTGATAACTATAGGCGCTGATTCATCACCAACAGACTGTGATACCAAACCCACAGCAGCAATACTATCAGTCCAAATTTGAGCAGAACCATCTAACAGCGGTACTTCTGGTCCATCAATTTCAATCCGCGCACTATCCACACCCATAGCGGACAAAGACGCTAACAAATGCTCTACCGTGCGAACATAAATCTCATCTGTCCCCAACTGAGTCGAGAGAACAGTTTGATTAACTGTTGCAATTTTAGCAGGAATTATCGGCGAATTGGGCAAATCCACCCGCACAAAATAGCGATCGCTTCCCGGTTCTCCTGGTAGTATCCGCACCCTGGTATTTACACCGCTATGCAGTCCCACACCTTTGTGGATAATTTCCCCAGCTAATGTGTGTTGGTGCATAGCCTAAAAACCAATATATGATTTTGCTTTTTGTTACTCATTTGTTCTGTATGTAGTAAACACCCTGAAAGTAGAAGTCAGGAGTCAGGAGGTAAATATTTATCCCCAGTCACCAGTCACCAGTCACCTCTTAAAACCTTTCCCCAATCCCAAAGTTGATGCGGCTATCACCATCATCACTTAAACCATAATCTATGCGAATAGGTCCAAGTGGAGACTGTACACGCACACCTAAACCATAACCGTAGCCGCTACCATTTTTGTTAAGAATTTCTGCTGCTCTGGTACTACTTCCCAAATCACTACCATAATCAAAAAATAGTGCGCCACTGACTACAGAGAAGACAGGAAAACGATATTCAACAGATGCTTGTACATAACTACGTCCAGTGGCTAATCTACCTTCATCGTAACCACGCACAGAATTACTACCGCCAAGGGTAAAAGCTTCGTAGGGGGGTAAGTCTCCGAGAATTGTACCACCTTGAAGGTTAAACGCCAGAGTTTGTGGACCTTTGCCAAAACTCAAAAAGTTCACAGGCAAATATTGGCTGTAGTTACCCCTAACTCTGGTCAGGAAAATATTACCTGAGCCTATGGGTACAGATTGATCAACTCCGACACGGAGATAAGAACCGTTGGTAGGTTGTAAGGGATTATTACGGCGATCGCGTTGTGCGCCCAGTTGTAATAGTAGTAAATCGTCTTCACCTGTTCCCGATTGGGTTAGGGGAATCCTATCGCTAATTGGTTGACCATTATCATTAAATCTTGCCCCTTCTCTTCTCACATTACCATCAGCATCACGGCTAGAAACTCGTTGATACTGCAACCCAGCTGAAGCCACCCACTCTGACTTTTCATAAGGATTAGGAGAAAGAGGACGAGTAAAAGAAACGCCACCACCTAAACGGGTAATCCGGGGACGATCTTGATCATTTGTATTAGTGGGATTATTGGGGTTATAGGTTTCAATGTTGTCATCCTTACCTTCAAAAATCAGAGAAATTGAACGACGACGGAAAATATTAGCTGTATAAGAAGTGCGGTAAGGATCACCCGCAATCCACGGATCTGTCAACCGCAGATCAAACAGCAGTTCTCTTTCACCTAGCTGCACTTCTGCCCCTAGTTTCTGGTTTCTACCTCCCAGGTTTTGCTGTTGATAGCTAATTGTACCAAATAATCCACTGGCAGAACTAATACCAGCACCAGCAGCTATTGAACCACTGCTGCGTTCAGCTACATTCACCACTACATCAACTTTACTGGGGTCTGTACCAGGGTCAAGGGACACATTCACATCTTCAAACAATCCCAGCCCAAATACTCTTTGTAAGTCTTTTTGGACTGTATTACGGTTAAATACTTGACCAGACTTTAATTCTAATTCCCGTTTAATTACATATTCTTTTGTGCGTCCCCGAATGGGTTCTCCTTTTTCGTCTACTTCCTGTCCTTCTTTATTACGGAAGCGAACTTTGACATCTTCTACTACCCCTTCTGCTACTTGTAGGGTGACAACTCCGGTTTCTGAGACTTTTGGCGCTCCAATGAGGTTGGCCAGTACATAACCTCTGTCTTGATACTCTTTGGTTAACTGTTTAATTCCTTCTTGCAAGTCACGCAAGTTGAGGATTCTACCATACTGTTCACTGAAGATTTTATCTACTGTGTTAGTTGGGAGTACAGAAGGAACATCAGTTCCAGGGTTAGCTTCGACTTCTACTTTACTCAGGACAGGATTAGGATCAACCACGAAACTCACCCTTACACCCACAGGTGTATCTTCTGGTACGGCTCGCACGTTAGAGAAGAAACCTGTGGCAAATATAGCATTAATATCTTCTTGTAATTGGGAACGGGTGGTTGTTTGTCCTGGTTGGGTACGAATCACTCGGTAAACTTGGTTTTCTAGTTCTGGTGAGATTGCTCCATCTGGTGATGTTACTGCTACTTCTGACACTAGTACACGGAGTTCCGTTGTTTCTGAATTACTAGGGAAAGTCGGTTGTGCTGTGGGTGGCTCGGCATTTTCCTGGGTAGAATTGGTATCAGGATTTACTTCTGGCTCTAGAACTTGTGCTGTTTTTGCTGGTGTTGTTGCCGTTGATCTAATTACTTCTGATTTTGCTTTCTGTTCTGAGTTGCGAGATGATGCAGCTTTGAGAATTTGAGCCGTTTTTGAGGGTGTTGTTGCCGTTGTTATGATTACTTCTGGTGTTGCTATTGATGCTGAGTTAGCCGTTGGTGAGACTTTGACAGCAGGTGTCGATGAGTCAGATTCGGGTTTTATAACTACTGCCTTTGCCAAGACGGGAGTTTCTTGATTTGCGCTAACATCATTTTGACCAGTTTCCTGTGGTAGTGGCTGGTTGGTTTCTACCGTGGCAACCTCTGTTACTTGCTGGGTTTTATCAGGAGTTTGTGCAGTCGCACTGAGTGAGTTGTCAACAGGGACAGCGATGGCTACAACTGCCAGAAATACAGGAGATAAATGCTTTTTACTCATATTCCTCTTCACTACCACACACAATTAAGTCATTCGTCATTCGTCATGAGTCACTGGTCATTAGTCATTAGTCATATCAGAAAAATGACTATGTACACACAGTTAATTTTTGCTCTCTACTACTTGTAATACCCTTTGTAAAACCTCCTGGTAGGCATTTTCTACATTTCCTAAATCCCTACGAAACCGATCTTTATCCATTACTCGACGGTTAGGATCATTTTCTGTCATATCCCATAAACGACAGGTATCAGGACTTATTTCATCGGCCAACAACAACTGCTGTTGTGAGTCCAAACCAAATTCGAGTTTAAAATCTACTAGGGTTATGCCGCACTTTTGCCAAAAGCTTTTGAGAAAGTCATTGATTTGTAATGCCAGATGGGCAATACTGTCAACTTGTTCCTCAGTTGCTAATTGCAGGAGCAGTAAGCGATCGCGTGTGAGGAGAGGATCTCCCAATTGGTCATCTTTGTAATAAAAATCTACCAAAGGCTGTTCCAGAATTGTACCTAGTGGCAATCCTGTTTGTTGACAAAGACTACCAGCAGCTATATTTCTGACCACAACTTCCAATGGCACAATCTTAACTGCTTTCACCAGCATTTGATTGGGCGCTGGACAATCAATATAATGTGTCTTGATGCCATGCGCTGCCAACTGTTCAAACAACTTGCTGGAAATGGTGCAGTTTATGCTACCTTTTCCCTGGATGCTACCCCGCTTTTGAGCATTAAACGCAGTTGCATCATCTTTAAAATCAGCCAACAAGACTTCAGGCTCGTCTGTGGTGTAGAGAATTTTGGCTTTGCCTTCGTATAGTTTGGTATTAACAGACATGGTGGTAGATACATTTGCAGGGCAATGGTTTCCAGCTTAACCATTTTATCAGCCGAACGCTACACAAGGGCTGGCTTTCCTGTCCATACCGCAAGATTTATAACATGAATATGTGTACTTCATTCACTCGCAACGTGATGTAACTGGTAACCCATAACCTATAACTTATAAGAAAATGGGCTGAAAACCCTTGAGGTTGAGTTTTGGAGGGTAGCGGAAAAACTTAACCGTCCTTGAGGCAAGGGATGAAAGCATAAGGAGGCGTTTACGCCTCAGTCACCTGTGCTATAATCATTCTCACAGGAACGGTAATCAACCTGTATAAAAACCTAACTGCCTAACGGCAATCTGTACCTTGACAACTAAATCTATCGGGTTCTACTTCGTAGTTCTAGTGCCTCCTGGAAGTAGGTAAAAAATTTACAGGTGCTAGACTTGTGTTGAGCGCAGTCGAAACACGACACAGAATTTAAACTCAAACAAAATTTGGAGTAATCCAACTAGGGAAGGGCATTCCCTAAGTTAACGCTTGGGGAGAGAACCACCTCGCTTGTTAGACACCGCAAGGGATCTAATCTAAGTGGACTCGTTGAACCAAGAATCTCCTCGCCTTTAGGCAGGAGAGTGTCAAAAAATGACCCTACCCCCCTATTCCCCTAATTTAGATGTTAAACTGGTCAACTCTGCATAAAAGTTTTATGTTTTTTTTAAAATTTTTGTAATTTTTTGTGAACAAATTCTTTAAAAATTATAGAAAAATATATATTAATTCTTTATCAGCTAATTTAGTTTGTTGAATTTAATTAAAACCCATTTTTTGCAAATTAGGAATAAGATGAAATAATTGAGAAAAATAGGAGAAGTAGTAAAACATTCATCCAAGAAATTGCAATTAATCTTTACAAAAGATATATAAAGATATAGAACGGGTGTTCGCTCGTGAATGGCTTTGGTCACTTTGACATAAACTTTTTTTGACAGCCTGATGCTTAATAACTTACAACTTGATTATTTTGTCAAAGTTGAAATTGACCAATCGCTGCAACACTTTTCCATAATCACGGTTTAATCTTAAGCGTTCTCCTGACTTAATAAATTAGAAATAAGATTGCCTATTACCGCTTTGCGGAAATCACGCATTCAAAAGTCCAAAAGCTGATGGGGTAGGTTTTTGCCTATTTTAAATAGTAGCTTTATTTACGCCGTGTTGTACTAGTGGTTTTACTATAAACAAGAAAATCAGGAGGAGAATTCAATACATGGAGAAAAATATAGTGAGCAAAGATGATTTTCTCTATCCTCGTGGTCGCTACTACGGTCATGTCCAGCCTGAAAACTTAGTTTTCAACGCAAATTTACAGGAATTTGCCCAGCGAGTTAGTTATATTTGTAACTTAGAAACAGGTGGTAAACTTCCACCAGAGGAAGCTTACGAACAAATCAAGGCTTTGTGGAAACAATTAAAACGATCAAAAAAACAACTTAGGATAGGTGAAGAACCCTTTCAAAATAACGATGCTGATGATAGTTGATAGGGAAAGAAGGGAACAGTGAACAGTGAATAGGGAACAGAGAACAGGTAAAGAATTTTCTCCCCATCTTCCCAGTCACCAGTCACCATTCCCTACTTTGTAACCATTGTCCAAACACCATCCCAAGAATTTGGAGGTGGTGTTTTTTGGTAATTGTAGGCACGTTCCAGGTGGATAGATAGGGTTTGCTGAAAAAGTTATCTGTGAAGGCTAGGTGACAGGTGACAGGTGACAGTTTCAAGAGTTGGATAGGGGAACTACGATTGTTTCCGTCCTGAAGGACGAGGCTTGTACCAAATTTTTTCATCTAAAATCTAAAATCCAAAATCCAAAATTGCATCACCAATCACCTTTTTGTAATAATCTTGTAATTGTCGTGTAGCAGCAGACCATCCCCATTTTTCTGCTTCCTGACGAGCATTTTCACGGATAATATTTATTTCATGTTGTTGTTGTAACAACTTTATAGTAACATCAATTGCCTCTTGAATGTCCGCTTTAGGGTCAAAAAGATAACCATTTACACCATCTGTCACAATATCAGGAATACCACCAGAACGGGCTGCTACTACTGGACATCCGGCGGCCATTGCTTCTAATAATACTAATCCTAGTGTCTCTGTCCGAGAAGGAAAAATAAACACATCTGCACTAGCAAAGGCAGAACCTAATTCTTTACCCATCAGATAACCAACAAAATGGGTATTTGTACCAGCAAAATGTTTCTCTAAATTTTGTCGGTTTGGTCCATCTCCAACCAAGGCTAAACGAGCATCAGGAATGGCTTCTAAAATCGGTTTAATGCGTTCAATTTCCTTTTCTGCCGAAAGACGACCTACATACAACAATAAGGGGCTTTTTGGATGACCTTGGGATAAGTGCGATCGCATTTCCACACTTGCTAAATCAGGATGAAATAATTCTGTATCTACTCCTCGTTGCCACAAATCTAATCTTTCTATGCCATGTGCTGCCAATTCCTCGACCATTGCTGTGGAGGTACACAAATTTAATGCAGCTTGATTATGAGCGCCTTTGAGTAATTCCCAAAGTAAACCTTCTAACATTCCCAAACCGTAATGTTGCAGATATTGAGGTAAGTGGGTATGGTAAGAAGCCACCAGGGGAATTTTCAGAACCTTACTATAAAAAATACCTGATAATCCCAGAACGGCGGGATTAACAACATGAATAATATCCGGCTGAAACTGTTCTAAAGCGTGACCGATAGCAGGACGAGGCAGTGCTAATTTTAACTCTGGATACAAAGGCAGTGGAAACCCCGTCACACCGTAAACTTTCGCTCCTTTGTGTTCTGTGATGCCACCTTCTGGGCAAAATACCATAACTTGATTTCCGTCCCGTTGCAGATGATCAACGGTGTGACGAAGACGGGTGACAATACCATCAACCTTGGGTAAAAAAGTTTCAGTGAATAGGGCAATTTTCATAAGAAAGGAGATCAAGGAGTCAGGAGGCAGGGGGCAGGAGGCAGGGGGCAGGAGGCAGGGGGCAGGAGGCAGGGGGCAGGAGGCAGGCGGCCGGAGGTAGTGGCCAGGAGCTATTGGAACCTGACCTCTTGTCTCTTACCTCTGTCCCCTAGCTCCCATCACTATCCCCCCATCACCTTCCATCTGTCTCCATTCACCTACAGCCCGTTACCCACTGATCTGTGACACTAGACATCGCAACATCTTCGTGTG